>JAGWSE010000379.1 GCA_028869395.1 Alphaproteobacteria bacterium
ACCTCGAGCGCCTCGTAGCGCAGGCGCGACCAGGGCGGCGCGTCCGTCGCGCGCGTGACGGTCACGAAATCGGGGGCGATGAAGACGCGCGCAACGCCTTGCAGCGCGAACAACCGCCGGGCCAGCGGCGAAGCGGCGGGGTCGAACGCGGTCCGCTCGAACGCATGGGTGGCGCCGGACGTCAGCGGCGTCTCGGGCGCGAACTTCAGGGCGTCCGGATTCGGTGTCGGCTCTGTGAGGATGAGCACCTGCGTCAGGTAGGCGCTGGCCAAATCATAAGCAATATCCTAAATGCATCTTATGAGCTCGATCGAGGAACGCCGCGCGATGATCGCGCCCGGGACCGCCGCCGGCGTCACGGAGGACATGGTCCGGGAGCTGGTCCACACCTTCTACGCCAAGGTGCGCCGCGACCCGGCGCTGGGGCCCGTCTTCGACCGCGTCGTCGAGGACTGGGACCACCACCTCGCCAAGCTCTGCGACTTCTGGTCGTCGGTGATGCTGATGACCGGCCGCTTCAAGGGCGCGCCGATGGTCGTGCACACGCAGATCCCGGAAATTCGGCCGACGCACTTCGCCCGCTGGCTGCACCTGTGGCGCGAAACCGCCGCCGAGGTCTGCCCGCCCGAGGCCGCGGCCTTGTTCGTGGGCAAGGCCGAGATGATCGGCCAGAGTCTGCAGTTCGGCATCGCCGCCAGCCGCGGCGAGCTGCCGGACGCGCACCTGCCGTTCCGCTCCGCCAGATCCTAGGAGGACCGCGCCGTGTTCCGCCTGCTCATGCTTCCGTCGAACCTGGTCTGCGACAGGCTGAAGATCACCGACGAGAACGAACGGGGCATGGTGCGCATGCTGGTCAACACGCTCCTGTGGCTCACGATCCTGATCGCTGGGCTGACGCTCTACTGGACGCTCTAGGCGGGCGGTGACACGCTTCTCCGCAAGGGAGGAGCCGATGTTCGACGCCCCGTTCGAGGCCAGCTACGAGACCATCGTCTGCGACACGCCGCGTGAAGCGGTGGCGCGGATCACGCTCAATCGCCCGCAGGCGATGAACGCCTATTCCCACCGAATGACCGAAGAACTGCAGGCCGCGATTGCGGGCTTCCGCGACGACGACGGGCTGCGCGCGTTGATGATCACCGGCGCGGGCGGCCGGGCCTTCTGCACGGGCGGCGACATCTCCGGCTCGGCGCCGGAGCACTCGTCCAAGGTCAGGACCGCGCCCATGGGGCACGGGCGCGAGATGCGCGACGGAATGCAGGCTGTTGTGCTGGCGCTGCGTCGGCTGGACAAGCCATCGGTGGCGCTGGTCCGCGGCTATGCCGTGGCCGGCGGCCTCGCCCTGGCGCTCGCCTGCGATCTTCGCATCGCCGCAGCCTCGGCGAAGCTGGGCGACACCTCCAACAAGGTGGGCCTGCTGCCGGACGAGGGCGGCGCATGGCTGTTCCCGCACGCCATGGGTCTCGACCGGGCGCTGAAGATGACGCTGCTGCACGAGATCTACGACGCGGCGACCGCGGAGCGTCTGGGTCTGGTGACCGAGGTGGCGCCGGACGATGTCGCCGAGGACCGTGCGCTCGCCCTTTGCGAGTCGCTGGCGGCCAAGGCGCCGCTGGCCGTCCGGCTGACCAAGATGATGATGGCCAAGGCCATGGAGACCTCGCTCGAGAGCTCGCTCGTCGATGCGCAGATGGCGGTGATGATCTCGAACCCGAGCGCCGACGTGCGCGAAGGGATCGCGGCCTTCCGGGAGAAGCGTGCGCCGAAGTTCGAGGGACGGTGAGCCTTCGCGCGGGCGGTTCATGTCGCGTCAATCTTGTCGCGCGCAAGCGTGCGGTGAGATAAGACCCGCCCCGGGTCGGGCGGCATAGAAGTTACGACAGGACGACGGACGACATGGCCAACGCGCAGTCGCCGGGACCAGGCGGTCACGGTCCGCGCGCCCCACGACCCGGGCGCTCCCCACTGCAGAAGTTCATCTACTGGAGCCTGGTGGTCGGCGTCTGGGGCGTGATCTTCCTGGTGGCCTTCTTCGCGGTCTTCGCGATCGACCTGCCCGACACCTCCAAGCTCTACCAGGTGAAGCGGCAGCCCTCGGTGACCTATCTCGACCGGTCCGGCGCCGTGATCTCCGTGCGCGGCAGCCAGTACGCGCCGCCGGTCGACCTGGACAAGCTGCCGCCCTACGTGCCCGAGGCCTTCATCGCCATCGAGGACCGCTGGTTCTACTACCACTTCGGCTTCAATCCGTGGGGCATGGCGCGCAGCGCCTTCTATGACCTGACGCACCACGGCGGGCCGCTGCGGGGCGGCTCGACGATCACCCAGCAGCTTGCCCGGAACCTGTTCCTGACGCCCAGCCAGACCTTCCGGCGCAAGATCCAGGAACTGATCCTCGCCGTCTGGCTGGAGGCGAAGTTCTCCAAGAAGCAGATCCTCGAGCTCTATCTGAACAGGGTCTATTTCGGCGCCGGCGCCTACGGGATCGAGGCCGCGTCGGAGCGGTACTTCAACAAGCCCGCCTCGCAGCTGACGCTCGGTGAGGCGGCGTTGCTGGCCGGGATGATGAAGGGGCCCTCCCGCTATTCGCCGGTGGCTGCGACCGACCGGGCCGCGCGGCGCGCCACCATCGTGCTCGACGAGATGGTCCGCATCCATGCGATCACGCCCCAGCAGCGGGACGCCGCCTTCCAGCAGAAGGTGCGGGTGAACCCGGTGCTCGCGAACCAGCGGGCGCAGTACTTCACCGACTGGCTGGACGACCAGGTGCGTCAACTGGTGGGCGAGCCCACCGAGGACCTGGTGGTGGAGACCACCCTCGACCTGCCGCTGCAGACCGCCGCCGAGCAGTCGCTCCAGAAGGATGTGGCGGGCGCGGTCAAGCAGGGCGTCGAACAGGGCGCGCTGATCTCATTGGACGGCGAGGGGCGCATCCGCGCGTACGTGGGCGGCACCAATTACCTGCAGACCCAGTTCGACCGGGTTTCGATGGCCCGGCGGCAGGCCGGCTCGGCGTTCAAGCCGTTCGTCTACCTGACCGCCATGGAGTCCGGCCGCACGCCTGACACGCCGGTCGTCGATGAACCGATCACGATCGGGAACTGGACGCCCCGGAACTACACGGGTCGCTACCTGGGCCCGATCACTCTCGAGACTGCGCTCAAGGAATCCATCAACACCGTGGCCGTGCGGCTGGCCAACGAAGTGGGCACGTCCAACGTGGCGGCGACCGCCCGGCGGCTGGGCATCACCTCGCCCATCCAGCTCGATCCTTCCATGGCGCTCGGCGCTGTGGAGGTGAGTCCGCTGGAGATGGCCCAGGCGTACGATCCCTTCGCCAACGGCGGCTACTTCGCCAAAGCCTGGGCGATCGAGCGGATCCGCACCGCCAGCGGCAAGGTGCTCTACGACCACAGCGTCGCCGGGGATCCGCGTCGGCAGGTCATCGGCCAGCCGGCGCTCTACTACATGATCAAGATGATGCGGCAGGTGGTGGCTTCCGGCACCGGCGTGCGCGCCAACGTCCCCGGCTACGACCTGGCGGGCAAGACCGGCACCACCAGCGATTACCGCGACGCGTGGTTCGTCGGCTACACGGGCGGGTTCGTGACCGCCGTCTGGGTCGGCAAGGACGACAACACGCCGATGCGCCGGGTCACCGGCGGGACCGTGCCGGCGGCCATATGGCACGACTACATGACGGAGGCGCTGCCACGGCTGAAGGTGCAGGCGATCCCGGGCGGGGAGCCGCCGACTCCGCCGCCGACGGACGTCATCGGAAACCTGATCAACGGCGCCCAACAGCCCACCCAGGCCCCGGTCCAGGCGCCGCAGCCGCAGACGGATCCCAACACGCCACCGTATTGAGGCGGGCCTAGCCCCCGAAGGCGTGGAGGCGCGCGCCTTCGGCGCGCAGCCAGGCGCGATGTGGGCGCTCATCGCCGACCAGGGCCTTCACGTGCGCCCAGAAGCGCGGTCCGTGGTTGAGCTCGAGGAGGTGGGCGCATTCGTGGGCGGCGACGTAGTCCGCCACCTCGAAGGGCGCCAGCGCCAGTCGCCAGGAATACCGAATGGAGCCGCAGTCGCCCCGGCGGCCCGGGCGGCAGGAGCCCCAGCGCGCCTTGGCGTCCATGATCGCGACCTTCGGGGTCGAAGCGCCAAGCCGGGCGGCGTGATGAGCCGTACGCTCCATGAGCACGGCCAGAGCCCGCTTGCGGATCATTAGGATCACGGCCCGCGCATAGCCCTCGCCCTCGCCCATGGCGGCGATGCGGTGCGGCTCGCCTCCGGCGGCCTCCAGCCAGCGGGCGCGGCCCTGGCCGGCTTCCAGGCGGACGCTTTCGCCGAACACCTGCAGCACCATTCCTGGGCGGATCGGATCGGGGGCGGGAAGCTCCGCGATCCGCTCGGCGATCCAGCCCGCCCGCTCGCGGGCGAAGGCGGCGGCTTCGGGAAGTCGGCGGGCCGAAGGGGCGGTCGCCACGATCTGTCGACGCGTGCGGTCGAGACGCAGCGACACCCGCCGGGAGCGGCGGTTGATCTTCAGCGTGACGACGGCGCCAGCCACCTCCAGCCGGTCGCCGTCGGCGAAGGTGCGGCCGAACGGGGACATGCGGCCCAAGTCTAGAGTCAGGCCCGAGTCGTGTCGAAGGCGTGGTCCGTGCGACGGATGAACTCACGCACACGCGGATAGATCTCGCTGTCGAAGCGCCGGCCGTTGAAGACGCCGTAGTGGCCGACGTGCGGCTGGACGTAGTCCTCCTTCAGCTCGGCGGGCAGGCCGGTGCAGATGTCGTGCGCCGCCCGCGTCTGGCCGATCCCGGAGATGTCGTCGTTCTCGCCCTCGACCGTGAGGAGCCCGACGTCGGTGATCAGCTCCGGACGCACGGTGCGGCCGCGATGCATCAGCTCGCCCTTCGGCAGGAGATAGCGCTGGAACACCTCGTCGATGGTCTGGAGGTAGAACTCCTCGCTGAGGTCGAGCACCGAGAGGTATTCGTCGTAGAATTCCAGGTGCTTCTCGGCGCTGTCGCCGTCACCTTCCATCATGTGCAACAAGTAGCGCCGGTGCGCGTCCTGGTGCTTCTCGAGGTTCATCGACATGAAGCCGGCGAGCTGTACGAAGCCGGGATAGACGCGCCGGCCCGCGCCCGGGTGGGGCGGCGGCACGGTGTAGATGAGGTTGCTTTCGAACCAGGCGAACGGCCGTTCCTCGGCCAACCGGTTGGGGACCGTGGGAGAGAGCCGCGCGTCGATCGGCGAGCCCATGACGGTGATCGAGGCGGGCCGGTTCGGATCGTTGTCCTCGGCCATCAGGCTGGCGGCGGCCAGGACCGCCGGCCCCGGCTGGCAGACTGCCACGACGTGAGGCCTTGGACCCAGCACGCCCAGCATGTCGCGCACGTGGTCGATGTAGTCGTGGAAGTCGAAGCCGCCCGCCGCGAGCGGCACCTCGCGCGCGTTCGACCAATCGGTGATGTAGACGTCGTGGTCCTGCAGGAAGGTGCGCACCGTGCCGCGCAGCAGGGTGGCGTAGTGGCCGGAGAGAGGGGCTACGATCAGCACCTTCGGCGCCGCCGTCGTCCGTCCGGCAGCGGCCAGGTCGCCCTCGTCGCGCGCGAACCGCAGCAGTCGCACCCACGGGGTGGACCAGGCGAGCTCGGGGCGGACACGGACCGGCTTGCCCTCGATCTCGACGAGATCGATCCCCCAGGCCGGCTTGCCGTACCGGCGGGTCAGGTTCGCGAAAAGGTCGGAGGCGGCGTAGAGGCCTCGCGCCAGCTCGGTCTCGCGCATGGGATTGAGGGGCGAGGACCAGAAATCGCGCGCCGCCAGCGCCGCGAGGCGCCAGGGCTGGGCCGCGGCGTAGCCGGCCTCGTAAAGGGTGTAGAGCATCTCGCCCCCGATATGGTGCGCCGCAACATAACACCCAAGCGGTTAACCGGGTCCATAGTGCGACGCACAAAACGCCGCTCGTCCGGCTGGGGCGGGGTCAGCAGCTCTGGGCGTAGGGTCCCTCGGACATCGCGGTGCGGACGTGCGCGGCGATCTGATCCGGCGGGGTGTTGTAGGGGATCACGCAGGCGAAGCCGCCCTTGGGCGTCATCAGGTAGGTGAAGGACGAGTGGTTGACCGTGTAGTCGGCCCCGTTTCCCGCCTTGGCGTAGTAGACCTTGTAGGCCTTGGCGACCTGCGCGACCTGGGCGTCCGTGCCGGTCAGACCGATCGAATTGTGCGGGAAGGCGGCGTTGGAAAGGTAGCGGGCCATCTGGGCGGGTGTGTCGCGGGCCGGATCGACCGAGATGAAGACCGTCTGGAAATCCTTGGCCTTGTCGCCCAGGTCCTTTTCCGCCTGTCCCAGCGCGAACAGCGTGGTGGGACAGGCGTCGGGGCAGTTGGTGTAGCCGAAGAAGACGGCGCTCCACTTGCCCTTCAGCACGTGCTGGTCGACCGGCCTGCCCGATTGGTCCACCAGGTGGAACGGACCACCAATGGCGGCGGTTTGCTCAGGCTGCGGCCCGAGGAGGCCACGGCGCCAGGCGACGCCGGTCACCACGGCGAAGGCGAGCGCGAGGAGGGCGAGGATGACCAGGAAACCCCGGCTCATGGGCGGATCCGTCCTTTCGATGCGCATTTGGGCTCGTCAGCGCGTGGATGGCGCGCGATCCTGACGGAACCATGGCCAACGTGCGGACCCCCGCCGCTGCGGCGCTGAAGCCCGTCGCCGGTCTCGATAGAACCCCATCCGCGGCCACGCAAGGCCATGGCGGCGGGCCGGAGGCCGAGCGCCTGCAGCCGGATTGGGGCGAGGCGGCGGATCATCGTGGGCGGCTGCGCGTCCGCACGCTCGTCACCCAGCGATGGGTAGTGCTCGCGGGCGAGACCCTGCTGCTGGTGGCCTCGGACCTGTGGCTGCAGTTCCGCGCGCCGTATCCGCTGTGCTTCGGGGTGATCGGGGTCGGCGCCTGGATCAACCTGCTGACCTCCGTCGCCTCGCCCGGCCAGCGGACTCTCGGGGACCTCGAGGCCGGCGGCCAGCTCGCCGTCGACATCCTGCAGATCGCCGCGCTGATGTTCCTGACGGGCGGTACGGGAAATCCCTTCGTCCTGCTGCTCATTGCTCCGGTGACCCTCGCGGCGGCCACGCTCTCGCGCCGATGCACCCTGGCGCTAGCCATGCTGGCCTCGGCGGCTTCGCTGCTGCTGGCCTTCTTCTCCCTGCCGCTGCCGGCCGTGGCTGGAGCGGAGGTGCAGATCTCGCGCAGCTACCTTGTGGCCTCTGCGATCGCCAATATCGCCGGCATCGCCCTGATCGCCGGCTATGTCCGCCAGGCGGCGGTGGAGGCCGCGCGCATGGCGCTGGCGCTGGACGTGACCCAGACGGTGCTATCGCGCGAGCAGCGGCTCTCGGCGCTGGGTGCGCTCGCCGCCGCCGCCGCCCATGAGCTCGGGACGCCGCTCGCCACCATCGCCATCGTCGCCAAGGAGATGGCTCGCGAAGCGCCGACCGACGCGGTGAAGGACGATGCGGAGCTGCTGATGGCCCAGGCGCAGCGGTGCCGGGAGATCCTGGCCCAGCTCACCAAGACGCCGGACAAGGCCTCCGACGAGGTGCACGAGCGGCTCTCCCTTCGTCAGCTCGTTCAGGAGGTGATCGAGCCGCATGCGGGAGTGAAGG
Source organism: Alphaproteobacteria bacterium (assembly GCA_028869395.1). Classification (GTDB taxonomy): domain Bacteria; phylum Pseudomonadota; class Alphaproteobacteria; order Caulobacterales; family Caulobacteraceae; genus Phenylobacterium. Next base: position 7,679 of record JAGWSE010000379.1, read on the forward strand.
ACGTGCGGGTCGAGGCGATCGTCACAGGGCAGCCCGGCGTTCGCGCGCCCGATATCCGCCGGATGCCGGAGATCATCCATGCGCTCACCTCCTTCGTGGAGAACGCGGTGGACTTCGCGGCGGCGGAGGTTCTGGTGACCGCCCGCTTCGACGCCGAGACCATTTCGGTCGAGGTCCGCGACGACGGGCCGGGCTTCGCGCCTGACATACTCGTCAAGCTGGGCGAACCTTATGTGACGAGCCGGCCGGGCGCCGAAGGCTCGCGCACCGGCCATATCGGCATGGGGCTTGGATTCTTCATCTCGAAGACCTTGTTGGAACGAACCGGCGCGGTCGTGACCTTTCAGAATGGGCGCCCCCGTGGCGCGATCGTCTCCGCTCGCTGGCCGAGGTCCCGGATCGAGGTTCCCGAGGCATGAGAGCGGGGCTTGAACATTGGTGCGAACGTGCGACAGGATGACGCAGTGGTGCGTTTAGGGAGCCCCTTCAACCCAGGGGTGACTGCATGACCGATCTTTCCGCCGACGTGGCCTCCTTGCCCGACAGGTCCCTCCTGCTGCTCGACGACGATGCGCCGTTGCGCACGCGTCTCGGGCGGGCGCTGGAACAGCGCGGGTTCGAGCCCACGCTGGTGGGCAGCGTGTCCGAGGCGCTGACCGCAGTCCGCAGCAGCCCGCCGGCCTACGCCGTGCTCGACATGCGGCTGGAGGACGGCTCGGGGCTGAAGGTGGTCGAGGCCGTCCGCGAGGCCCGCCCCGACGCGAAGATCATCATGCTCACCGGATATGGCAATATCGCCACCGCCGTGCAGGCGGTGAAGGCCGGGGCGGTGGACTACCTCTCCAAGCCGGCCGACGCCGACGACGTGGTCCGCGCCCTGCTCGCCCGCGGGGACGCCCCCGCGCCGCCGGAGAACCCGATGAGCGCCGACCGCGTTCGGTGGGAGCACATCCAGCGGGTCTACGAACTCTGCAACCACAACGTCTCGGAGACGGCGCGGCGGCTCAATATGCACCGGCGCACCCTGCAGCGGATCCTGGCCAAGCGCGCGCCGCGGTAGCCTTCTCGCGATTTCGGGGGAGAACTACAGCGCCTCGGCGGCGATCCCCGCCGCCCGGAGCGCCGCGAGTCGGCCGAAGGCGATGGTGAGTGACTTGCGGCGGGCGGCCGCCAGCGGCGTGGCGGGCGCCTCGCGCAAGACCGCGCCGCCGAAGCCGTCGGCGACGATCAGGCCGGGCTCGTCGGGCAGGATCTCGCGCGGGAACTCCGGGGCGACAGCGAAGGCGAAGGCGTCGCAGAAGGGGCCGTATTCGCGCCACTTCTGGTCGGTGCGGAAATCCTCCACCCCTGACTTCACTTCGACGATGAAGATCTCGCCCTTCGGGCCCAGCGCCATCAGGTCGGCGCGGCGGCCGTTCGGTAGCGTGACCTCGGCGAGAGGGGCGAATCCCAGCGCGCCCAGCAGCCGCGCCGCGCCGCGCGTGACGGCGGCGGTGATCTCCGGCCGCGAGGCGGCGACAAGGGTGACGGAGAGCTCCATCGTCGAAACTTGTTCCGGCTACGTTCGCAAAGCAAGCGCGGCGGGAGGCGGGAAGCTTCTTCTGTCGGGTGGAACAACCTTGGCTGAACGACGTTCAGCTTCTGACGGCGGTCACGCGAGCCCATCTCCAGCCGCCGTCACGGATACCCGGCGCCCCCGGTCCGGCCAGGATCGGGGGCGAGATCCGTGGCATCTCTCAGCTTCGGGCGGGCGGCGGGAACTCGAGCCGGCTCACGTCAAATCCGAGCTGCTTGATGCGGGCCAGCGCCTCGGCGCGGATCGCCGCGGGCAGGGTGGGCTTTTGGGACATCAGCCACAGGTACTTGCCGTCCCCGGTTGCGAGGATCAGCCACCCTTGGTCGGGGCGGTGATCGAGGACCTTGTATTCCTGCGAGATCAGCCCGCCGAAAAAGGACATCTTGAAGACCGAGTTGGACGGATCGGCGACGCGCGCCTTCGCCTTCCACTGCGCGATCGGGCCGTTCGGCGCGCCCTTGTGGCAGGCCTGGACCACGGCGAAGCCCTGGCCCGAGGGCGTCCAGGTGGAAGTGCCGGCCTCGCAACCGCGCTGGAGCATGTTGGGCGTGCGGGCCACTTCGTACCAGCGGCCCATCATCTGGGAGAGCTGTAGCCTCGGCTCCGGCGCCGGCGCGGCGAACACGGGCGACGCCGCCGTGGCGGCGAAGAATACGGCGGCGGCGATGAGGATTCGCTTCAGCATGCGGCCCAGATACTTAGCGAAGGCAGACCTGAAAACCACGCGTGGGGTCGCGGGCCGCGCTTCATATGGCCGCAATCTAGACGTCGAAGCTGAACCGTGGATGACGGGCGAAGGCAGAAAGGCCGGGCATTTGCGCCAGGTTCTATTCGGCGGCGATGGACACCGGGCGGGCGCGCCCCTTGAAGTTGATCTCCTGGAGGTAGCGGATGCCTTCCTCGGCGATGTCGTCGCCGGGCATGCGCGTCCCCTCCGCCGCCAGTTCGTCCATGTCGACGTACGCTGCGTAGAAGCCGCGGGTGCGCTCGGTGATCAGGCCAGCGTTGAACAGGGTCTTGATCAGCACGCGGAAGATGTTCGTCTCGCCCTTGAACCTGCGGGTTGGGTCGCGCTCCTTGCGGCGCTGCATGATCGCCTCGATCACCCGGTCCGGGTCGAGGCCGAACCGGCCGTAGATCTCCGCCTGCTGGCGCGGGTCGCCGCGATCGAACAGCAGCTTCTGTGCGCAATGGGCGGTCCAGTCTTCGACAAGGTCGCGCTCGGACTGGCTGAGCTGGGGCACGGTGCGGTCGGCCCAGATCTTTCCGAACTTGTGGTGGAAGGCCTCGTCGGTCATGACCAGCTGGAAGAGTTTCCGGGCCAGCGGGTCGCGGTTGTAGCGGAAGCCATTGGAGAAGGCGCCCATGGCGAGGCCTTCCACCAGCATCTGCATGCCGATGATCTTCTTGTAGACCTCGGGCG
>JAGWSE010000380.1 GCA_028869395.1 Alphaproteobacteria bacterium
CCGCCACGACCAGGACGACCCCTACCTCGTCGTGGCCGCGGACAAAGGCACCGCCACCTTCTCCGACATCGCCAATACAATCGCGCAGGCGCGCGGCTTCTGGCTCGGCGATGCCTTCGCCTCCGGCGGAAGCCACGGCTACGATCACAAGAAAATGGGCATCACCGCGCGCGGCGCCTGGGAGGCGGTGAAGCGCCACTTCCGCGAGCTCGGCAAGGACATCCAGTCCGAAGCCTTCACCTGCGTGGGGGTCGGCGACATGTCGGGCGACGTGTTCGGCAACGGCATGCTGCTGTCGAAGGAGACGCGGCTCATCGCGGCCTTCGACCACCGCGACATCTTCCTGGATCCCGACCCTGATCCCGCGAAGAGCTGGGCGGAGCGCAAGCGGATGTTCGACCTGCCGCGCTCCTCCTGGGCCGACTACGACAAGAAGGCCATCTCCAAGGGCGGGGGCGTGTTCTCCCGCGGCCTGAAGCAGGTCCCAATCTCGCCCGAGGTGAAGGCCGCCCTGGAGGTCAGCGCCGACACGCTCTCGCCGGCCGAGCTCATCACCGCCATCCTGAAGGCGCCGGTGGAGCTCCTCTATCTCGGCGGCATCGGCACCTATGTGAAGGCGCGGGCCGAGGCCAACGCCGACGTCGGCGACAAGGCCAACGACGCGGTGCGGGTGAACGGCGCGGACCTGCGGGTGAAGGTGGTCGGCGAAGGCGCGAACCTGGGCGTCACCCAGGCCGGGCGCATCGAGTTCGCCCGCGCCGGCGGGCGGATCGACACCGACGCCATCGACAACTCGGCCGGCGTCGACACCTCCGACCACGAGGTGAACATCAAGATCCTCACCGGCGCCCTGGAGCGCACGGGGACCTTGAAGCCCGACAAGCGCGACCCGCTGCTGCAGTCGATGACCGACGAGATCGCCGAGCACGTGCTGGCGCACAACTACGAGCAGACCCTCGCGCTCTCCCTCCTGCAGATGGACGCGGTGGGCGAGCTCGAGCCGCACGCCCGGTTCATGGCCGCACTGGAGGCGGCCGGCCGGCTGGACCGGCTGGTCGAGGGCCTGCCCGACCCGGCGGCGATCGCCGAGCGGGCCCAGGCCGGCCAGGGCCTGACCCGGCCGGAGCTGTCGGTGCTGCTGGCCTACGGCAAGCTCGAGCTGAAGCGCCAGCTGGTGGAGAGCTCGCTGCCCGACGATCCTTTCTACGAAGGCGTGCTCGAGGACTACTTCCCGAAGGCGCTGCACAAGTACAAGGACGCCATCCGCCATCACCGGCTGCGGCGCGAGATCATCGCCACCGTGGTCGCCAACGACATCGTCAACCGCTGCGGGCCCTCGTTCCCGGCGCGGCTGATGGCGGCGGCCGACTGTGACGTCCGCGCCTTCGCCGCGGGCTACGAGGCGGCAAAGGCGGTGCTGGAATTCGAGAGCCTCTGGGCGACGTTCGACGCCCTGGACGGCAAGGTCCCGGCGGCCGGCCAGATGGCGCTCTACCGGCGGGCTGCGGCGGCGCTGCGCGGAGCGACCTTCTGGCTCGCCCGTCGCTCGGCCCGCGAGCACCTGGACGTGGACGCGCTCATCAAGCGCTACGCGCCCGGATTCAGGCGGCTGCGCGAGCTGATGCCGGGCGTCGCCTCGAAGGTGGAGCAGGACGCGATCGGCGCCCGGACGCGGCAGCTCGTCGAGGCGGGGGCGCCGGAGGGCTGCGCGGAGGCCGCAGCGATCCTGCAGTCGGTGACCACGGCCGCCGACCTCGTGGACCTCGGCGAGGCCTCGTCATGGCCCTTGCCGAACGTCGCGCGCCTCTACCATCAGGTCGGCGCAGCCTTCGCCTTCGACCGCCTGCGCGCGGCCGCCGCCGGCTTCTCGGTCGGCGACAGCTTCGAGCGGACCGCCCTGCGGCGGCTGCTCGAGGACCTGCTGGCCGAACAGGCGGCGCTGACCCGCACGGTGATGGAGTTCGCCGGATCGGCGAACGCCGGCGCCGAGGCCGCGAAGGCCAAGGCCGCGGTTTCGGAATGGGCCGACCTTCGCCACGGCAAGGCCGAGGCCGCACGGCGCACCGTCGAGGAGATCGATCAGGCCGGCGGCGCCTGGACGTTCGCCAAGCTCACCATCGCCAATGCGGCGCTGCGCGAGCTGACGGAGGAGCGGGCGGGCAGAAGGAAGCCGAAATAACCCGCTCACGGCGGCGAAAGCCGGGGCCCAAGCCGAGCGGACAACCGCCGACGGGATCCCGGCTCTCGCCGGGATGAGCGGCTTGGCTCAGTGCCGGAACACGCGGACGCCGGTGAAGACCATGGCGACGCCGCGCTCGTCGGCGGCGTCGATGACCTCCTGGTCGCGGACCGAGCCGCCGGGCTGAATGACCGCCGTACAGCCGGCGTCGGCGGCCTGGATCAACCCGTCCGCGAACGGGAAGAAGGCTTCGGACGCGCAGGCCGATCCTTTCAGATCCAGGCCGAAGTCGGCGGCGCGCAGGGCGGCGATTCGGGCGGAATCCTTGCGGTTCATCTGGCCCGCGCCGACGCCCAGCGTCTGCCCGTCCTTCGCATAGACGATGGCGTTCGACTTGACGTGCTTGGCGATGGTGAACGCGAACAGCATGTCGCGAACCTCGCCAGCGGTGGGCGCGCGCCTGGTCACCACCTTCAGGTCGGCCGCCGTCAGGCGGGCGTTGTCGCGGCTCTGGACGAGGAAGCCGCCGGCCACGGATTTGAAGTTCATCCCTTCCGCCAGCGGGTCCGGCATGGCGGCGGTGGTCAGCAGGCGGACGTTCTTCTTCTTGGCGAAAAGCGCCCTAGCGTCGTCGGCCACGTCCGGACAGATCACCACCTCGGTGAGCAGCTTGAGGATCTCCTGGGCGGTCGCGGCGTCCAGCGTGCGGTTCAGCGCGATGATGCCGCCGAAGGCGCTCACCGGATCGCAGGCGAGCGCGCGCTCGTAGGCCTCCAGCACCGTCTTGCCGGTCGCCACGCCGCACGGATTGGCGTGCTTGATGATGGCGCAGGCGGGACCGTCGCCGGGGTCGAACTCGGCGACCAGCTCAAAGGCCGCGTCGGTGTCGTTGATGTTGTTGTAGCTGAGCTCCTTGCCCTGCAGCTGCTTCGCGGTGGCGACGCCGGTGCGGGGGTTCGCGAAGCGGTAGAAGGCGGCCTGCTGGTGCGGGTTCTCGCCGTAGCGCATGGTCTGGACGAGCTCGCCGGCGAACGCCTTGCGCCGCGGCCAGGCCTCGCCGAGCGACTGCGCGAACCATCCGGAAATCGCCGCGTCATAGGCGGCGGTGCGCGCATAGGCGCGAGCGGCGAGCCGCTTGCGCAGCTCGAGCGAGGTCCCGCCGTCGGCCTTCAGCTCGGCCATGACCTCTTCGAGGTCGGACAGCTCGGTGCAGACGGCCACGTAGCCGTGGTTCTTGGCGGCGGAGCGGATCATCGCCGGGCCGCCGATGTCGATGTTCTCGACAGCGGTCGCGTAGTCGGCGCCGCCGGCCACGGTCTGCTCGAAGGGATAGAGGTTGACGTAGACGAGGTCGATGCCGCCGATCCCGTGCTCGTCCATGGCGCGCTTGTGCTCCGGCGCGTCGCGGACGCCCAAGAGGCCGCCGTGCACCACCGGGTGCAGGGTCTTCACGCGGCCGTCCATCATTTCCGGGAACCCGGTCAGCTCGGAGATGTCCTTCACCGGCAGCCCGGCGTCGGCGATCGCCTTGCGCGTGCCGCCGGTCGAGACGAGCTCGGCGCCCATCTGGCTGAGCGCGCGGGCGGCCTCGATCAGGCCGGTCTTGTCGGAAACGGAGATCAGCGCGCGCTTGACGGCGACGCGGTCGGGAGCTGGCGGGAAATCGGGGGCGGCCGGCACGGCATTCTCCTCGTGTGGTTTCGGAAGAAATGCCCAGGCGAGCGGCGAATATGGCTCCGCGCTCCCCGGTGGTCGCCCACCTCTAATCGCCAGTCACGCGGAATGGATCGGGGGATAGTCCCAAGGGCGCCGGGGCGTCAACCGCCCCTAGCCCCTCAACGCCTCGATGTTGGCCGCGTACTTGGGGGGGCCGCCCTTGAAGACGGCCGTGCCCGCGACCAGCGCCGTCGCGCCTGCGGCGATGCACCTGGGCGCGGTCTCGGGCGTCACGCCGCCGTCCACCTCGAGGAGGATGTCGCGGCCGGTCTCGTCGATCATCTTGCGCAGGCGCTCGATCTTCTTCAGCTGCGAGCCCATGAAACTCTGCCCGCCGAAGCCCGGGTTGACGCTCATTACCAGTATCAGGTCGATCTGATCCAGCAGGTGGACCACGATCTCGGGTGGGGTCGAAGGATTGAACACCACGCCCGCCTTGGCGCCGAGCTCGCGGATGCGCTGCAGCGTGCGCGACAGGTGGGGGCCGGCCTCCGGATGGACGCTGATGATGTCGGCGCCGGCGTCGCGGAACGCCTCAAGGTAGGGATCGACCGGGGCGATCATCAGGTGCACGTCGAACGGGATCTTCACGTGCGGGCGGAGCGCCTTCACCACCGCCGGCCCGATGGTGATGTTGGGCACGAAATGGCCGTCCATGACGTCGACGTGCAGCCAGTCGGCGCCGGCCTGCTCGACGGCGCGCGCCTCCTCGCCCAGCCGCGCGAAGTCGGCCGACAGGATCGAGGGCGCGATGATCGTCATGGGGTCACGCTCTAGCCTGATCCGGGAGGCGCCGGAAGCGGGCGATGTAGAAGCCGTCGGCGCCGCCCGGGCGGTGCTGAGGCAGGATGCGGAGCGTCCCGTCGGACCGCAGGCTCGCCTCCGGCGCGCCGCCTTCTCCGGGCGCCACGGCATCGAGGGCGAACCCTGGCGTCCGCGCAAGGAACGCCGCGACCTGCGCCTCGCCCTCCTCCGGCTCCAGCGAGCACACGCAATAGACGAGACGGCCTCCCGGCGTCACGCGACGGGCGGCGGAATCCAGCAGCCGCGCCTGGACCGCCGCGAGACTCGCCACGTCCTTCGGGCTTGCCACCCAGAGCACGTCGGGATGCCGGCGGAAGGTGCCGGTGGCCGAACAGGGCGCGTCGAGCAGCACCGCGTCGAAGACTCTGGTGTCGTCCCAGGTGGCCGCGTCGGCCTCGACGACCTCGGCCGTCAGACCGGTGCGCGTCAGGTTCTCGGCTACGCGCTTCAGCCGCGCGCCGGAGCGGTCGACGGCGGTCACGTGAGCGCCGGCGGCGGCGAGCTGGAGGGCCTTTCCCCCCGGGGCGGCGCAGAGATCCAGCGCCGTCTCGCCGGACCGCACCGCAAGAAGCCGGACCGGGACGGCGGCGGAGGCGTCCTGCACCCACCAGGCGCCCTCGACGAAACCGGGCCACCCGGCCACGTCGCCGCCGCGGGCGGTGCGGAGCGTGCCCTGCGGCAGGACCTCCGCGTCGAGATCCGCTGCGAGCGCGGCGGCGCGGGCGGGCTCCCTGGGCGTGAGATCGGTGGCGGGCTCCTCGGCGATCATCGCGGCGATCGCGCGCGCCTGCGCCTCGCCATAGGCCGCGCGCCAGCGGGCGTAGAGCCAGGACGGCGCCAGGCGTTCGGGATCATCGAGTTGCGGCGGTTCGCGCTGCAGGCCCCGCAGCACCGCGTTCACCAGGGCCCGGAACGGCTTGGGCGCAAGGCCAACCGTCGCGTCGACCGCGGCGTGCGCCGGCGTCTTCAGCACGAAGAGCTGGGCCGCGCCGAGCCGCAACAGGTTCAGCACCGGCTCGGGTGGCGGCTTGGCGAGCCTGGCCTGCAGGGCGGCGTCGATGGCTCCCAGCCGGCGCAGGGTCGCCATGGCGAGCGCGCGGGCGAAGGCGCGGTCCCGGGCGTCGAGGCCGGTCACGGCGGCGCGGCTCAGGGCCGCCTCCAGTCCGGCCCGCCGCGACAAGGCCGCGGCGAGGATTTCGAGAGCGGCCGCGCGGGCCGCGCGGCCGGAAATGTCGGAAGAGGCGCTCACGGGCGCCGGCGTGCCGCGTCGGGCTCGCCGGCGCAAGAGGCGATGAGGATCAGGCGGCCCTGGCGCGGGTCGCCGACGCCGGCCGGGCTTCGGCCGACTGCGCTGCGGACCAGCATGAGAGCACCGAGCCCAGGAAGGCGAGCACGCCGAGGATGGCCAGCACAGAGCCCGCGATCACCCCTGTGTGGGCGCCCTTTTCGCCCGCAAGATAGACGGCGAGCGAGGGGATCATCACCACCACCGCCGCCGCGGAGAGCGCGAAATTGGCCCAGCCGAGGCGCCCGCCCTTGCCGGACAAGGCGTAGAAGGCGCCCATCAGGGCCAGGGTCGTCCAACCCACGAGGTTCAGGTGCGCGTGCGCCGGCATGAGCGTGAAGTCCTCACTGGAGCCCATGATCGCGCCCCAGACCATGCCGGTGAGCGCGCAAAGCCCCGCCGCGGTAAAAAAGGCCAAAGGTAGTCTGCGCATGTCGAAAACCCCCGTCTGCGAACGCCGCCGGAGCGGCCTGGGGGCAGAAGAACAATGTTCTTCCGGCGAGGCAATGGATCGATCTGCGATCTTTTGTCCGCCGGCCGCGCGGCGCTGGCGCATTCGGCGGCGCGGGCCTACATCGAGAAACATGGACGAGACCCCTCCCAACGCCGCGCCCGACAAGCCGCTGACGCCGGAAGCACGGCGCGCCCTGGAGGAGGCCGCCCAGCGGCGCGCCGCCGATGCAGCTCAGCCCCTGGGACCCGAGCAGGGCGGCCCGCGCGGCCCCGAGCCCACGCGCTTCGGCGACTGGGAGCGCAAGGGGATCGCCGTCGACTTCTGAACCGGTCGCCTTTCCCCGCAACCGGGAGAGGCGCTCTAGGCCTGCGCCATCTCCGCGGCGACGCGAAGGGCCGCGGCGTGCGGATCCTCGGCCGCGGTGATGGGGCGGCCGCAGACGATGTGCGAGGCGCCGGCGTTCAGAGCCTCGGCCGGAGTGGATGCCCGCGCCTGGTCGTTCCTCGCCGACCAGTCCGGCCGCACGCCCGGCGTGACCACCAGGAATTCCGGGCCGCCCAGCGTGCGCGCGAGCGCAGCCTCGTGCGGGCTCGCCACCACGCCGTCGCAGCCGGCGGCGATGGCCTGGCGGATACGCCGCTCCACCAGCGCCCGCGCGCCCTCGGCGTAGCCCATCTCGGTCAGATCCTGATCGGTCAGGCTGGTCAGCACGGTTACCGCCAGGATCTTCAGGCCGGAGGCGCCGCGCCCCTTGACCGCCGCGGCCATGACCTGCGGCTCACCGTGCACGGTCAGGAAATCGCAGCCGGAACCCGAGAGCGCGGCCGCCGCCCGCTGCACCGTGGTCGGGATGTCGTGCAGCTTCCAATCCAGGAACACCTGCTTGCCCCCGCGCTTGAGCTCCCGCGCGAGCGCCATGCCGTCGGTCGCGAAGAGTTCGAGGCCCACCTTGTAGAAGCTCACCGCCTCGCCGATCCGCGCCACCAGGGCGCGGGCTTCTTCGGCCGTGGGGACGTCGAGCGGCACGATCAGACGGGGATCGGCGGGGTTGCTTTCGCGGGCGAGGGCGGCGGCGGCCATGAGCGGGCTCCTTGCGGGCAGGCGCGCGGGCGCTCCGCGATGAGAGCGTTCCGGAGGCGCGGCGAATTAGGCTAAGGCTCGTGCATGAGCCAGGGCGAGTTCGCGGTCAACTTCTTCGTGGCGCTGTTCGCGCTGATCGACCCGATCGGCATCGTGCCGTTCTTCGCGGCGGGCACGGCCGGGGTGAGTGGCCGCGACCGGGCGCAGATCGCGCTCTACATCTCGCTGTTCGCGCTCGCCTTCCTCACCTTCTTCTACTTCACCGGCCTGGGCCTGCTGGCCTTCTTCGGCATCTCGCTGCCCGCGTTCCGCATCGCCGGCGGCATCATCCTGCTGCTCGTCGGCCTCGACATGGTGCGCGACGACCCCTCCTCGAAATCGAGCGACGCGGTGGATGGCGCAAGCGCCAAGGCCAAGCGCGAGAGCGTCGGGCGGCGCTTCGAGCGGATGATCGTGCCCTTCGCCATGCCGCTGCTGATCGGGCCCGGCGCGATCTCGACGGTGATCATCTACGCAAGCCAGGCTAAGCCGTTCGGCCTGACCGGCGCGGCGATCGGCGTGGGGGTGATCGCCGCCGTCTCGGCCGTCACCCTGCTCGCCTTCCTGCTGACCCCACTGATCACGCGCCTGCTCGGCAGGATCGGTCTCTCCATCGTCGTGCGGGTGCTGGGCCTGATCCTCTGCGCCATGGCGGTGCAGTTCATCCTGGCGGGGTTCTCCGACGCGACGCGCGGCCTGATCCGCCACGACACCGCCGCGCCCTACCAGAAGACGCCCTAGACCTTCCGGAAGCGGGGCGCCTGGGAGGACATCAGCGCAAGGCCCCATTCGTCGGGGATCAGCTTGGCGAGCGCGGCGATCGCCTTGTTGGGCGCGCCCGGCACGCACGCCGCGCGGTTGGCTTCCACGGCCTCGTAGCCGGCCGCCGCCACCTCGTCCGCCCCCAGCCAAAGCCACGGCGGGGTCGAGGTGCTGACCTGGGCCCGCGTGCCGTTGACGTCGTGGAATTCCGAATAGGTGAAGCCGGGGCAGAGTGCGCTGACGTGGACGCCGTGCGCCTCGTTCTCCAGGTAGAGGCTCTGGGAGAACTTGATCAGCAGCGCCTTGCTGGCGGCGTAGAGGGTGTGTCCCGCCGCGCCCGGGACGAGGCCGGCGAGCGAGGCGACGTTGACGATCCGCCCGAACCGCCGCTCGACCATCCCGGGCAGCACCCGGTGAGCCAGCTCGCAAGGCGCCGTGACCATCACCTGAAGGAAGTCCCGCTGGTCCTTCCAACGCGTCGCGACGTAGGCGCCGGGCAGACCGTACCCGGCGTTGTTGACCAGCGCGTCGACGCTACGGCCGTAGCCGGCCAGGCGCTCGAGCAGCGCCGCGGGCGCGGCCGGATCGGCCAGGTCGGCGGGGAGGACGAGGGTTTCCACGCCATGCCCTAACCGGATCTCCTCCGCGAGCGTCTCGAGCCGCTCCGCCCGGCGCGCGGTCAGCGCGACGTCGTAGCCGTGGCTTGCGAAGATCTTCGCGAACGCGGCCCCGATTCCGGCCGACGCGCCCGTCACCAGCGCCAGTCTGCGATCCATGCCCCTCCCCCTCGGCGGCGAGCCTAGTGGCTGCAACGCCCCGATCAAGCTCCCGCGAGCTGTACTGCATCCCGTTGAACCTCTAGGGGTTTAGGTGTATCGCGCCCGCCGCATCGTCGGCATGGGGCCGCCAAGGGAATCGTCCGCGTTTCGGATTCCCGGAGGATATGGATGGCTGAAGTGGCCGGCGGCGCCACGGGCGCTCTCGAAGAGGCGCCTCACTCGCCGCATTCCGAAAGCTTCTTCGCCCTGGCCCTCGGCTCCATGGGCGTGGTCTTCGGCGACATCGGCACCAGTCCCCTCTACGCCATGCGTGAGGCGCTGGCGCATACCCGCAGCGGCGGAACCTCGGAAGCCGCCGTCCTGGGCGTGGTCTCGCTCGTGGTCTGGGCGATCCTGCTGATTGTCACCGTGAAGTACGTCGTCTTCCTGATGAGGGCCGACAACAAGGGCGAGGGCGGCACGCTGGCGCTGATGGCCCTGGCGCAACGCATCGTGCCGAGGCGCTCGGGCCTGGTGCTGCTGCTGGGGATGCTGGGCGCCGCGCTTTTCTATGGCGACGGCATCATCACGCCCGCCGTGACCGTGCTGGCCGCCGTCGAAGGCGTCCGCGACGCGCCGGGGGCGCCGCACGCGCTGGCCGAGCTGGTGGTGCCGATCTCGATCGGCATCCTGGTGGCCCTCTTCCTGGTCCAGTCCAAGGGCACCGCCAGCGTGGCGAGATTCTTCGGGCCCGTGATGGCCCTGTGGTTCCTCGTCCTGGCCGGCCTCGGCCTCTACCACATCAAGGACGACTTCTCCGTCTTCCGGGCGCTGTCGCCCCACTACGGCGTCCTCTTCCTGCTCCACTCGGGCTTCCTGGGGTTCATGATCCTGGGCAGCGTGTTCCTGGCGGTCACCGGGGCGGAGGCGCTCTACGCCGACATGGGCCACTTCGGCCGCGGGCCGATCCGCGCCGCCTGGCTGTTCCTGGCGCTGCCCGCGCTGCTGCTGAACTACCTCGGTCAGGGCGCGCTCGTGCTGCATCGGCCGGCCGCGGCGATCGACCCCTTCTTCAAGATGATCCCGCACCCGGCGTACTGGCCGGTGCTGATCCTGGTCACCATGGCCTCCATCATAGCAAGCCAGGCGGTGATCACCGGCGCGTTCTCGATGACCCAGCAGGCGGTGCAGCTCGGCCTCTTCCCGCGCATCGACATCCGCCGCACATCGGAGACCCAGGCCGGCCAGATCTACGTGCCGCAGGTCAACACCTTCCTGATGATCGGCGTCGTGGTGCTGATCGTGCTCTTCCGCTCCTCGTCCCACCTGGCGGCCGCCTACGGTATCGCCGTGACCGGGGCGATGTTCGTCGACACCCTGCTGTTCTTCGTGATCGTCCACTGGATGTGGAAGCGACCGATCTGGCAGGCGGCCCTGGCCTCGGCCGGGTTCGGCGTGCTCGACGTCACTTTCATCTCGTCGAACATGATGAAGATCCCGCAGGGCGCCTGGCTGCCGCTGGCCCTGGGCGCGGGGCTGGTGACGATCATGATCACCTGGAACCGCGGCGCGCAGATCCTGACCGAGAAGACCCGCCGCGACAGCGTGCCTCTGCTGGAGCTTTCCGAGATCCTGAAGGCCCGGGCGCCCTATCGCGCGCCGGGCACGGCCATCTTCCTGACCTCGGATCCGGAGATGGCGCCCGTCGCCTTGATGCACAACCTGAAGCACAACAAGGTGCTGCACGAGAAGAACATCATCCTGACCCTGGTGACCGCCGAAACGCCGCGCGTCTCCGAGGACCAGCGGGTGCGGATCGAGCCGGTGAACGAGGACTTCAAGAAGGTCATCGTCACCTACGGCTTCATGGAGAGTCCCAACGTGCCGCGCGCGCTGGCGCTATGCCGCAAGCAGGGGCTGAAGTTCGACATCATGGCCACCAGCTTCTTCCTCGGTCGTCGCTCGGTGGTGCCTTCGGCGCAGTCGGGCATGCCGCTGTGGCAGGACAAGCTGTTCATCTTCCTGATGAAGAACGCCGCCAACCCGACCGACTTCTACAAGATCCCGCCCGGCCGCGTCGTGGAGATGGGCGCCCAGGTGACGGTCTGACGCCGTGATCCTGACCTACCTCGGCGACGCGCTCTGGGTGATCGCGCTGGCGATCATGTTCGGGGCCTCGCGCCAGGCCTGGGCGCGCACCAGCCCCGGCGAAAGGATCCGCCTGCCCGTGGGCGAGATCGGCCGCGGCCTGGGGATCTGGGCGCTGCCCGGCGCGGCCTTCGCCTTCTCGCTTTGGCTGGCCCTGCAGGCTCGCGAGCAGGACAGCGGGGACGCGGCGCTGATCGTCTTTGGCGTGCGCGCCACGGCCGCCTCACTGCTGGCGCTGCTGCACCTGCGCTGGCTGCGCCCCGTCCTTAGGCCTTGAACCGCGCGCCCGTTCGCCCTTAAAGGCGCGCGACCTCTCCGCCTCCCGCTCCAGGACCTCCCCCGCTCATGGCCGACAAGCCCGTCAAGAAGGTCGTGCTCGCCTACTCCGGCGGCCTCGACTCCTCCACCATCGTGAAATGGCTGCAGACCGAGTACGGCGCGGAGGTCGTGACCTTCACCGCCGACCTGGGCCAGGGCGAGGAGCTGGGCCCGGCCCGCGAGAAGGCGCGCATGCTGGGGGTGAAGGAAGAGAACATCTTCACGCCCGACCTGCGCGAGGAGTTCGTCCGCGACTTCGTCTTCCCGATGTTCCGCGCCAACACCGTCTATGAGGGCCAGTACCTGCTCGGCACCTCGATCGCGCGGCCCCTGATCGCCAAGACCCAGATCGAGATCGCCCACAAGACCGGCGCCGACGCCGTGGCGCACGGCGCGACCGGCAAGGGCAACGACCAGGTCCGCTTCGAGCTCAGCTACTACGCGCTCGATCCGGACATCCGGGTGATCGCACCCTGGCGCGAATGGGACTTCAAGAGCCGCGAGGCGCTGCTCGATTTCGCCCGGCAGCATCAGATCCCGATCTCGAAGGACAAGCTGGGCGAGGCGCCTTTCAGCGTCGACGCCAACCTGCTGCACTCCTCCTCCGAGGGAAAGGTGCTGGAGGACCCGGCGGTCGAGCCGCCGGAATTCGTCCATCAGCGGACGATCTCGCCCGAGGCCGCGCCCGACAAGCCGACCGTCATCACCATCGACTTCGAACAAGGCGACCCGGTCGCCATCGACGGCCAGAAGCTCTCGCCGGCCGCCCTGCTGACCAAGCTGAACCAGCTCGGCCACGACAATGGCGTCGGCCGGCTGGACCTGGTGGAGAACCGCTTCGTCGGCATGAAGTCGCGCGGCGTCTACGAGACGCCCGGCGGCACGATCCTGCTCGCCGCCCGCCGGGGCATGGAATCCATCACCCTCGACCGCGGTGCCATGCACCTGAAGGACGAGCTGATGCCGAAGTACGCCGAGCTGATCTACAACGGCTTCTGGTTCACGCCCGAGCGGGAGATGCTGCAGGCGGCGATCGACTACAGCCAGGCCAAGGTCAGCGGCCGCGTGCGGATGAAGCTCTACAAGGGCAACGTCACCGTCGTCGGCCGCGAGAGCCCCTACTCGCTCTACGACCAGGAACTGGTCACCTTCGAGGAAGGCAAGGTCGCCTACGACCACCGCGACGCGGCGGGCTTCATCAAGCTCAACGCCCTGCGGCTGCGGGTGAAGGCCAACCGCGACAAGCGGACCCGGCGCTAGCTGTCCAGCTTGTTGTACGGGTAGCGGTTCACGATCTCGGCGAGGAAGAAGCGCCGCTTCGATTCGGCCTCGACGAACGAGCGGTGCACTTCGCCGGGCACGCCGACGTAGACGTAGCGCTCCCCCGAGACAAACCGCACGAGCAGCTTGGCCCGCTCGGCGTCGTAGTCGATCTCCTGGATCGTCGCGGATTCCACCTGCATCGGTCCAGCCTCGAGGGTCCCAGCCGCCACTCCAATCCCGACGGCCGCAGGGCGGTTCCCTGATGCGGCCAAGCCGTGGCAAGCTTGGCCGTACGCGGTCGAGCCAGGCTCGCCGCCACGAAGGGGGGACTTCCACATGAGACCTGTGACCTGGGTCGCGCTAGTGACGCTGCTGGCGCTGCTGACCTATTTCTGGATGGGCATGAACGTCGGCCGCGCGCGCCACAGGTCCGGGGTCGCCGCACCGGCCGTGACCGGCGATCCGACGCTCGAGCGCTGGTTCCGCGCGCACTACAACACGCTCGAATGGCTGCCGATCTTCCTGGTCTCCATGTGGCTGTTCGCCATCTACTGGAACCAGCTGGTGGCCGCGGCGCTGGGCGTGGTGTGGATCGTCGGCCGCATCCTCTACGCCACCGCCTATGTCTCCGACCCGGACAAGCGCGGGCCGGGCTTCATGATCCAGGCCCTGGCGACACTGGTCCTGCTGCTCGGGGCGCTCGGGCGGGTCATCTGGGTGCTCGCCACCGTCGGGTCATGATCCGGCGGCAGGTTCGCTTGACCTGCATCATGGCAACCACAATTGCGGCGCGGTGTTGTGGCCGTTAAGTCCGGCCGAGGGACACCTGAACGGTTCGAGTCGTAGCAAATGGCAAAGAGAGTACTGGCGGTCCTTGCCGCCCTGGTCTTGGCGGGCGGCCTTGCGGCCTGCGAGACCGCAACGCCTTACCAGCCGAATATTCCGGGGCAGGCCGCCTCGGGCGGATATTCCGAGGTCCGCGTCGAGCCGGACCGTTGGCGCGTGACCTTCACGGGCAACAGCCTGACCTCGCGCGAGACGGTGGAGGCCTACCTGCTGTTCCGCTCGGCCGAACTGACGGTCCAGCAGGGCTACGACTGGTTCAACATCGTCGACCGTCACACCGAGCGTGACGCCCACACCTACGTGCAGCCCGACATGATGTACCATCCCTGGTACGGCTACGGGTACTGGCGGCCGTACTGGCGCTACTACGGCTACGGCTACGGCTGGCGCACGTGGGATCCATGGTGGGGCGGGCCGTTCTGGGCCGACAGCGTCGACATCCAGACCGTCCAGAAGTTCCAGGCCACGGCCGAGATCCAGATGCACCACGGGCAGAAGCCGGCCGACGACCCGGCCGCCTTCGACGCGCACGCGGTGATCCAGAACCTGCAGCCGCACATCCAGTACCCCGCGCCGAAGAAGTAGGCGCGGGCTCCTGGCGCCGCCGCGACCTCAGGTGAGGTAGGCGGCGGCGAACAGGCCCAGGCCGACGACCGCCAGCAGGATCGAGCCCAGCCAGAACTGCCGGCGCCGCGTGATGATCGCGACGGTGCAGATGGCGATGCCGATCTCCACCATGGTGCCCGCCGCCGTCAGCCAGTGGTGGCGGTGTTCGTGCACGCGGCTTTCGGTCATCAGCCGGTCGCGGTCGGCCTCCTCCTCGCGGGCGCGGTTTCGCAGTTCCGTCTGCTTGGCGGTCTGCTCGCTCGCCGTCCTGGCGTAGCCGGCGGCCTTCGGGCCGCCCCCGCCGGCGGCGATGCCGTAGAGGTGCCGCTTGAGGCTGTCGGCCTGGTACTCGTTCCAGGTGTCCGTCGCCCGGTCCTGCGATAGCACGGCTTCGCTGGCCGAGGTGATCGCGCGGCCGGACTCCACCGTCTCCAGGCTGCTCACGCTGGCGGCCAGCACCGCCAGAACGGCCACGGTGATCGAGACCTGGCTGATGAAGGGATCGTTTGCGTGCGCCGCATGCTCGGCGTGTTCGGCATGCTCGTGCGCCTCCAGCGCCGGATCGTGGGTCATGCGAATCGGTCCCGCCTCGCGCGGGAGCGTCTCTCCCGCATCGGGGCGGAGATCACATCAGGCCCGCGCGGAACTCAAGCGGCGGCGGCCGCGGCGCGTCGAGCCGCCGCGCCGATGGCGGCCATCGCCGCGCCCCACAGCATCAGGTCGATGCCGACCACCAGGCCCACCACCACCGGGGCGACCAACGGGCCGAAGAGACCCAGCGCCAGACCCAGGGCGATGTCGAGCACGCCATTCAGCATCAGCCAGCCCGAGCCCTGCCGTCCGCCGCGGCCGAAATGCCGCGCCTGGAAGACCAGGGTCACACCGTCGACGAGGAAGTAGGCCGCCGCCACCAGCACCAGACTGGCCGTGCCGACGAGCGGGTTCCACAGCATCAGGGCGCCCGCCACGAGCGCCACGAGCGCGGAGAGCAGCGACAGCCCGCGGTGGCCGGCGCCCCGGTCGCCGAAGAGGGCGACGAAGCCCAGGATCGCGCTGATCACCAGCACCCAGCCGACCACCAGCGCAGCGGCGACTCCGGCCGCCATCGGCAGGAGGAGCGCGATGATGCCGAGGATGAAGGCGACCACGCCTTCGACCATCAGCCACGAGGTCGCGGGCCTCGCCGCGCCCCTGGCCGGGGCATGGGGATGAACCGTCATGTCCGTTCCTCCTTTGCTCGCTCAAGGAACGCGCGAGCGCGGGAGTCCGCCCTGACGAGGATCAATTGTAGGCGACGTTGACCTGGAACGTGCCGCTGTAGTTTCCAGCCGCGGTGTTGGGGGGCACATGCAGCACGGCCCCGACGTTGAAGGACTGCAGCCCGATGTCGGCGGACGTGCCGGAGAGCTGGCCGATCCCCGAGGCGAGATTTGTCGAGAAGGTGTCCACGGTCGGTGGGTTCGTCCCGGCGCCGAGGCTCACCGACGCCTGCGGGAAGGTCACGGCGTAGGTCGAGCCGCCGACGCCGGTCACGTTGAACACGCCCGAGGTGATCGTTCCGCCGGTGAGCTCGGTGGCGTTGTTGATCCCGGTCACGGCGTTGGAAGTGCCGACCGTCACGGTCGCGGGACTGCCGGCGCTGGAGATCACGATCCGTCCGAAGGCGAGGTCCGACTGGCGGCTGACGGTCAGCACGTTGCCGACGGTGAGCGAGGCGGCGCCGGTCGTGGAGCCGGCGTTCTGGGCCAGCGCGGCCGGAGCCGAAGCCGCCAGCGCCGCCGCTGCGGCCAGCGCCGAAAGGAGATGGGCAGATTTCATGGCGCCCCGAGGATTCAAGAAGTGGGCCAGCCCGGGCCCCCATTGGCGGGCGGCGCGGCGAATAGGCGGCAATCGCCAGGCGTGCACAAGCAACTGCGGGTTGGCCCCACTCAGAGGCTCATTGGGAGCATGGCGTAGTCTGGGATCCGACGATCCTGGTTCCGAGGACCGGCCACTAAACCGCCTCTCTTCTAAAGCGACTGAACGTGAGGTCGCAGCGCGTCCACGGTCTCCGCCAACCCGTCTGCCTCCATCCTCAGCAGGAGGTCCTCGGCGGTCATGGCGGGATTCTTGAACCGCTCACGCATCGTGTGCACAGCGGCGACCCCGCGCCCGATGTGGAGGCTGAGCGTGTCCGCGATGAAGGCGTCCGCGGTCTTTGCTTCGAGATTAAGAGGTTCGAGGATCGCAGCAGGAAAGTCGGAGACGTTTTCCGTGACGATCATTGACGCCTGGCTCTTGAGGGCGGCCGCAATCACGTGCGCGTCGTCTTTGTCGGGAAGCGTCTGACAGGCAGGCATCAGCGCCTCGAAATCGGTCACGAGCGCTTCCTGGAAAGCCCTTTCCATATTTGCGCGAGCACGGGCGGCTCGTTCGGCGGCATCCGCGACACTCTTGGCGGACAGGATGCGTTCGATCGCGCGCTGCGTCTCATCCAGGATTATCGACGACCAGCGGAGGCGGAAGAAGTCCGCCTCCGCCAGCGTCAGCAGCAGGTTACGCTTCAGTGCGCTGGCTAGACTGCAAGCATCTACGACCGCCGTATACCGATTGGCGAACACGCGTCAGAGATTCTCCGCGTCCATCGCCGCAAGATCGCTCAAGGATCTAGCCCGCTGGGCGTCCCGCCTCTTCTTGTAGTCAAAAAGGTGTTCGGCCCGAATACGACGGTGACGACCGACCATGTGATGCTCGATCTCTCCGCGATCCAGAAGCGAGACAAGATAGGGGCGGGAAACATTCAGTATGTCCGCCGCTTGTTGGGTCGTCAGCATCTGGCTCACAGGCACGAGCGTCACCGCGTCTCCGCTACCGACATGCCGCAGCAATTCCATGAGCAGCTGAGAGAGCGCGGGGGCCAATACGATCTCGGCCGCCCTATTGTTTTCGTCCAGAACACGCAGCTTCTGGCCAGCACCGCCCCCGGTCTGGCTAGCCAGAATTTGGCGCAGCTGGTTGGCCGCCGCCCGTTCATCGGCGGAAGGCAGCCGATCGCCGAAGGGCTCGGCGAAGGCTGGTAGGGTCATTTGAGGGCTCCTGGCGTGGTCTTGGTGGAATACGCGCTATTCGAAATAATCGCAACCATTGAAATGCTCGAATCGCCAGGTCGTTGCACCAAGCCCGATCCAATTGCCGCCTTCACCAGCAAATTCATTCAACCCGCGTCGCCCTCAAGCTTTACCGATAGAGGCCCTGCCAAGGGCGAGTTTGGGGCATGAAGCCAACGGCAATGTTCGACCGAGGCCGTGTAAAAACGCGGTCGCACCGGTTGGTGGAGGCATGTCCCGGGGGGTGGCGCGCCGCTGGTGTTTGTTAGGCCCCCCAGTTGATGGCGCG
>JAGWSE010000381.1 GCA_028869395.1 Alphaproteobacteria bacterium
CACGAAGTGCCCCTATGTCCCGCCGCACCCGTTCGACCTCGACATTCCGCACCTGATCCTGCGCTACCGGGCCGCCAAGCGCCGGGCCGGAGAGCGCGAGTTCGTTCGCGAACAGCTCGGCCAAACGGACCGCAACGGCAAGCTCGCCAGGCCCGTGGCGCCAATCGCCAACTGGGCGACTGCGCGCAGGAACACCCCCCTCCGCAAGCTCCTGGAGGCGATCGCCAAGATCGACGCCGAAGCGGAGCTGCCCCGCTATCATTCCCGCACGGCCGAGGATCGCCTGAAGCGGATGATCCCGGCCAATCCGGAGGGGCCCGCGTTCGGCAAGCGCAAGGTCGCGCTCTATGCGACCTGCTACGTCGACTACAACAAGCCCGATACGGCCGTCGCCGCCGCGAAGGTGCTGGCCCACCAGGGCTGCGAGATCGAGCTCGTCTATCCCGAGTGCTGCGGCATGCCCGAGCTGGAGGCCGGCAATGTGGCCGACGTGGCGGGCCGGGCGGCGCGCGTGGCGAAGGCCTTCGCTCCCTTTGTCGAGAAGGGCTACGACGTGGTGGCGCTCACCGCCAGCTGCGGCCTCATGCTGAAGTTCGAATGGCCGCTGCTGGTCCCGGAGGACCACGCCGTCCAGGCGCTCTCCAGGGCGACGCGCGACGTCAGCGAGTACGTGGTTGAACTGAACCGCGCTCATGGCCTCGCCCCGGGCCTTTCCGCCATGCCGGGCGGCGTGACCCTTCACCACGCATGCCACGCCCGGGCGCAGAACATGGGGGCCAAGTCTGCGGAGATGTTGCGCCTGATCCCCGATACCAAGGTCGAGGTGGTCGAGCGCTGCTCCGGCCACGGCGGCACCTTCGGGGTGATGAAGGACACCTTCCCGCTGGCGGTGAAGGTCGGCAAGCCGGCGGCCCGCCAGATCGTCGCCAAGAACTCGGAAGCGCTCTGCTCGGACTGCCCGCTGGCCTGCAAGCACCTGGGCCAGCTCGTGGCCGCCGAGATCTCCGGTGAAGGTCGCGCCGAGCCTCACCAGGCGCACCCGATCGAACTGTTCGCAAAAGCCTACGGATTGATGTGATGCCCCCAGAAACGCGCGAGGTCACGCCGGCCGACCTTCTGCCCGACGCCGAGTTCGCCAAGGTGAGGCGCGAGCGTCGCGCCGCCCTGTTGCCGATGAAGCGGCTGCGCCGCATCGAGCTCGGGCCCGTCTGCACGGTTCACTTCGAGTGCTACGAGACCATGCTCTTCCAGATTCAGGAGATGCTGCTGATCGAGAAGGGCGGGGCGGCCCAGGTCCCGGACGAGCTCGCCGCCTACAATCCGCTGATCCCCCAGGGGTCGGAGCTGGTCGCCACGGTGCTGTTCGAGATCGACGATCCCGTGCGCCGGGCGCAGACGCTGGCGAAGCTCGGCGGCGTCGAGGACTGCTTCTTCCTCCAGATCGGGGACGATCGCGTTCGCGGCGTCCCCGAGGGCGACGTCGAACGGACACGGGAGGACGGGAAGGCTTCTTCGGTCCACTTCCTGCGTTTCCCGCTTCAGCCCGGGCACGTCGCGAGGTTCCGCGAACCGTCGGTCGCGATTCTCGTGGGCTGTGACCATGAGCACTACAGCCACCTCGCCGGCGTTTCACCCGCCGCGCGCGCCGAGCTCAGTCGCGACTTCGCCTGACGAGGCGGCTAGGTCACCCGCACCTTCTTGCGCGCCCCCTTGCCCTGGATGACCACGCGCTCGTCGTCGCGCTCGAAGCGAAGGTCCAGGCGATCGTCGCCCACCGGCAGGTTGGTCAGCGCGAAGTGGTCGATGCCGATCGGCAGTTGCGGGTCGTGCACATGCACAATTCCCGCCTGGCCGTCGACGGTCAGCCCCAGGCACGCCTGCAGCATCATGAACACCGAACCCGCCGCCCACGCCTGCGGCAGACAGGCGACCGGATAGGGCACTGGCGGCTCGCCGGGTTCGCGCGGAAAGCCGCAGAACAGTTCCGGCAGGCGCATGTCGAACTGCGATGCGCTTTCGAACTGCGAGGCGGTGATCTGGACCACCCCGCGGCGCTCGCCGTAGCGGGCCATGCCCATGGCGCAGATCGCGGTGTCGTGCGGCCAGACCGAGCCGTTGTGATAGCTCATCGGATTGTACCTGGCCTCGCCGATGGCGAGCGTCCGCAGGCCCCAGCCGGAGGCGAAGTCGGGCCCCAGCAGGTTGTCGATCACGCGCCTGGCCCGCTCGGGCGAGGGCAGGCCCGCGAACAGCAGGTGGCCCATGTTGGAGGCGCGCACGCGGCACAGCTTGCCTTCGCCGTCGACGGCCAGGCCGTAGGCGCCCATGTCCTCCATCCAGAACATTTCCTCCACCTTGCGTCGCATGGTCTCGGCGCGCTGGGCGAAGTCCTGGGCGGCGACGTAGTCCCCCCGCCGCTCGGCGAGCTTCGCCATCGTCCGGAAGGCGGTGAAGGCGTAGCCCTGCACCTCGACCAGCGCGATGGGCGGAGGCGGAAACCTGCCGTCGGCGTGGAACACGGAATCGCTGGAATCCTTCCAGCCCTGGTTGGTCAGTCCGTTCTTCGAGCTCTTCGAATAGGCGAGGAGCCCGTACGGATTGTCGTCCAGCCCCCGCTGCACCCATCCGATCGCCCGCTCGAGCGCCGGCCAGAGCTGGTCGGCAAGATCCAACCGGCCGGTGCGTTCGGTGTAGGCGCCGGCGAGGGCCACGAACAGGGGGGTGGTGTCGACCCCGCCGTAGTAGCGTCCGAACGGCACCTCGCCGAGCGCCGCCATCTCTCCGCGGCGGGTCTCGTGCATGATCTTGCCCGGCTCCGAGTCGCGGAAGGCGGACACCTCCTCGGCTTGATGAGCGGCCAGGTAGGTCAGGACCCCCTTGGCCAGGCTCGGTTCGAACCAGAGGATCTGCCAGGCGGTGATGATCGCGTCGCGTCCGAACGCGGTCGAGAACCAGGGAATCCCGGCGTAGGGATAAGGGCCCGTCTGCAAGGGTGTCGTCAGGAGGGCGAGGTCGGCCCGGGATTTCTCGACCCAGGCGTTGAACAGCCGCCCCGTGGTGCGCAGGCGTCCGCCGCGCCGGCGCTTGGCCCTCATGGCGAAACGGGCGCGCGCGGCTGCCGCACGGTACCGCTCGCGGGTGGGGACAGCGCCGGGATGGGCGGAGATCTCGATGTAGAGTTCGATGCGACCGTCACCATCCAGCGCATAGAGGAACTCGGCGCTGTCCCCGGTCAGCCGGTTCGGGGCTTCGGAGAAGGTGATGTTCGAGCAGCGCTCCACCTTGTCGAGGCCCTCGTAGCGGAAGGTCACGCTCCGCTCGCCCACGTCCGGCGGATCTAGCTTCCCACGCCGTTTCCGATGGGCGCCGCGCACCTCGAACATGTCGCGGAAGTCGGCTGCGAACTCGAAGGCGAGCGGCAGGATCACCACCGTCTTCGAGTAGTTCATGATCACCACGCGCTCGTAGAGCCGCTCCTCCCAGAGAAAGCGCTTGCGCTCGAGGTGCAGCACGCCGGGCGGTCCCACCGGACCGCCGGGAGTGACGAGCGCGCCGTTCACCAGGTGCGAGGTGAAGAATACGTTGTCCTGGCTCACCGACCCGGAGAGCAAGGTCGGGTCGTGCGCGCCGAGCTTCAGCCGCCAGCGGGACAGGATACGGGTGTCGTCGTCGAACAGGCCGTCGGCCATGCCGATCATGTCGCCGAGGGAGTCGGCGACCACGAAGGTGTCGCGGTCCTTCAGGGCGTGGAGCTTGGCCGGAAGTCTCGGCTCCTCCATGTCGCCCCACTCGACCGGCGCGCTTTGGCCAGGCGCGAGGTCGTCCATGCGCGCCTCAGGCCGTCAGGGCTTCGGCGTCGGCGCCTGCGCCGCGCCGCATGCGCGCATAGAGGTCGAGGTAGCGGCGGGCCATGGCGATCGACGAAAAGCGCTCCTCGAAGCGCCGGCGGATCGCGGCCCGGTCGAGGTTCGGCGCCCGCAACACCGCTTCGCAGGCCTCTTTGTCGTCCCGAACGATGAAGCCCGTCAGGCCAGGCTCGACGACCTCCCGCACCGAACCGCAGTCGTAGGCGATCACCGGTGTGCCGCAGGCCATCGCCTCGATCATCACGAGTCCGAACGGCTCGGGCCAGTCGATGGGAAACAGCAGCGCGTCGGCGCCGCCCAGAAATTCCGATTTCCCCTCGTCGCCGATCTCGCCGATGTATTCGATCAGCGGGTTGTGCAGCAGCGGCTCGATCTTTTCGTCGAAATAGACCTGGTCGACGCGGTCCACCTTGGCGGCGATCCGGAGCTTGCGGCCGAGCCTCGTGGCCACCCCGATCGCACGGTCCGGCCGCTTTTCCGGCGAGATCCGCCCGAGGAAGGCAAGATATCCGCGTCCGTAGAGCGAGGGCCGGTATAGCTGCGCGTCCAGCCCGTGGTGCACAGTGGCGGCCCAGTTCGCGAAGGGAAGCGGGCGTCGCTGGTCGTCGCTGATGGAGACCAGCGGAAAGCTGGGCCAGCGGCGATAGACCTCGGGGAGATCCTTGAGATCGAGCCGCCCGTGCAGCGTGGTCACGGTCCGCTCCGCGACATCCTCGAAGAAGGGGAAATGCATCATGTCGGTGTGGAAGTGCAGCACGTCGAACTCGTGCGCGCGGCGGCGGACCTCCGACAGCTGCCCGAGGTGCGCGGCGAGGTCCGACTTCAGCTCCGCCGGATCGAGCCGGATCGCCTGGTCGCGCACGGGCGACAGCTTCGCCGCCGTCCGCGCTTCAGCGCTGGCGAACAGGGTCACGTCGTGGCCGAGCTGCACCAGCGCATCGCAGAGATGGGCCACGACACGTTCCGTACCGCCATAAAGTCTCGGCGGGACGGCTTCGTAAAGAGGGGAGATCTGTGCGATTCTCATGCGTGGCCCGAACCTCTCGGAACACCGTATCCACGGTGTTGCTTGCTGGTTGGCCCCGACGAAACGCGCTCCAACCTGCGCGCGCTTCCCGATTGGGTCAATGCCGCGAGCAGGTGTTCGGTTCACCTTTGTTATAGCGAAATTCGCCTTTTCCCGGTGGGCGGCGAGACGTGTTCAGGAGGCGTGCATGATCGAGACCTATTCGAACAACCGCGCCCTCGCCGCGGCCGCCGCCGCCGCCGTGGCCTCACGACTGGCGGAAGGATTGAAGACCAGCCCGCGCGCTACGCTTGTGGCGACCGGCGGCCGCGCCCCGGGGCCGGTCTACGATCTTCTGAAGGCCGCCCCCATCGACTGGTCCCGGGTGGTGGTGACGCTGTCGGACGAACGGTGCCTCCCTGCCGAGGGGCCGGAGTCGAATGCCCGGCTGGTCCGCGATCGGCTGCTGCAGGACGGCGCGGCCCGCGCCCACTTCGTTCCTCTCTGGCCCAAGCCCGAGGACCGCACCATCGCCGCGCTGCAGCCCTTTGACGCCGTTCTGCTGGGCATGGGCGAAGACGGGCACATCGCGTCGCTGATTCCGGGCGATCCTCACCTGGGCCGGAATCTCGACCTGACTGATCCGGCCCTGCTGGCCGACGTGCCGGCGGGCCTCGGCTCGCCCCCGCTCGCGCGGGTCTCGCTGACGCTCAGGGCGCTGCTTTCGGCGCGCGCCATCTTCCTTCTGATCGCCGGCGGGGCTAAGCGCGAGGCGATCGATCGCGCGCTGGCGGGCGAGGACCTGCCGGTGCGGGCCCTGCTGGTCCAGACGGACGTTCCCCTGCGGGTGATGTGGTCGCCACAGCATTCGCGCTAGTGGATGCGTCGTTGAGCAGAGAATGGCCGTTCTGCCGTGGCAGGACGGCGTCGTGAAAGGTGAAGCCATGCATCCGGTTACGGCGGAGGTCACCGAGAGGATCCGGGAACGCAGCCGCGCGACCAGGTCGGACTATCTGGAGCGGATGGAGGCTGCGCGCCAGGCGGGTCCGGGTCGCGCCAAGCTCTCCTGCGCCAACTTCGCCCATGCGTTCGCCGCCTCGCCTGAAGGTGACAAGCAGCGGATGCGCGATCCGTCGGCGCCCAATGTGGCGATCGTCTCGGCCTACAACGACATGCTCTCCGCGCATCAGCCGCTGGAGCGCTTCCCGCCGATCATCAAGCAGGCCGCCCGCGAAATCGGCGCGACCGCCCAGTACGCCGGCGGCGTTCCGGCGATGTGCGACGGCGTCACCCAGGGCCGGCCGGGCATGGAGCTGTCGCTCTTCTCCCGCGACGTCATCGCCATGGCTACCGCGGTGGCGCTTACGCACGACGCCTTCGACGCAGCCCTCATGCTGGGCATCTGTGACAAGATCGTGCCGGGGCTCTTCATCGGCGCGGCGACGTTCGGACACCTGCCGGTGATCTTCGTGCCCGGCGGCCCGATGACGTCGGGCATCTCCAACGCCGACAAGGCGAAGGTTCGCGCCCTGTACGCCGAAGGCAAGGTGACCCGCGAGGAACTCCTGGACTCCGAGATGAAGTCCTACCACGGCCCAGGCACCTGCACCTTCTACGGCACGGCAAACTCCAACCAGATGATGATGGAGATGACCGGGCTGCATTTGCCGGGCTCGGCGTTCATCACGCCCAACACGCCGCTCCGCGACGCGCTTGTGGCCGCCGCACCGAAACGCGCCGTCGAGATCCGCAACGGGACCAACGCCTACACGCCCTTCTCCGCCGTCATCGATGAAAAGAGCATCGTCAACGCGCTTGCAGGCCTGCTGGCGACGGGGGGCTCGACCAACCACACCATCCACCTGATCGCCATGGCGCGTGCGGCGGGCATCGAGCTCACCTGGGAGGACATGGACGACCTCTCCCGCGTCACGCCCCTGATCGCGCGCGTCTATCCCAACGGCTCCGAGGACGTGAACGCCTTCCAGGCGGCGGGGGGCATGTCCTTCGTCATCCGCCAGCTTCTGGACGCCGGCCTCGCGCACGAGGACGTGCAGACGATCGCAGGACCCGGGCTGCGGCGTTATCAGCAGGAGCCTTTCCTGCAGGATGGCAAGCTCGTCTGGCGGGAGGGTCCGGCCACCTCGCTGAACCGCGACATCCTCCGCCCGGTGGACGATCCCTTCCAGAAGGAAGGCGGCCTGCGCCTCCTCACCGGCCCCCTCGGCCGGGCGGTGATCAAGACCTCCGCCGTCAAGCCCGAGCACCTGGTCGTCGAGGCGCCAGCGATGGTGTTCGACAGCCAGGAGGATCTGCTGGCGGCGCACAAGCGCGGTGAGCTCAACCGCGATCTCGTGGCCGTGGTCCGCTTCCAGGGGCCGAAGGCGAACGGCATGCCCGAACTGCATTCGCTCACACCGGCGCTTGGCGTCCAGCTCGACAAAGGCTTCAAGGTCGCGCTGGTGACCGACGGCCGGATGTCGGGCGCGTCCGGCAAGGTGCCGGCGGCGATCCACGTGACGCCGGAAGCGGAGGAGGGCGGCCCATTGGCCTATGTACGCGACGGCGACGTGATCCGGCTCGACGCCCATGCAGGCGAGCTCGAGATCAAGGTCGCCCCAGACGAACTGATGCGCCGTGACCCCGCGCGTCCGACCGAGGCTTCCGCCGCCGGGTTCGGCCGCGAGCTGTTCGGCTGGATGCGCAAGGCCGCCGGCCGCGCCGACGCCGGAGCCTGCTCGCTGTTCGAGGCCGCGTAAGATGAAGCCACGCTATACGGGCCTGGTCGGCGACGTCGGCGGCACGAACGCCCGCTTCGCCCTGGTCGACGCCGAAGGCCGGGTCCGGAACCTGCACATCTATCCGGCCAAGGACTACCCCTCCCTGGCCGCCGTGATCTCCGACTTCCTGCACCGGACCATGGGCCGCGCGCGCCCGCCGCGCGCGGTGATCGCCGTGGCCGGTCCCGTGCTGGACGGCGAGATCGCCTTCACCAACCTGGACTGGCAGGTCTCCGAGGGCGACCTGCTCGCGGCCTTCGAGTTCGAGGCCGTGCGGTTGCTCAACGACTTCGCCGCGCAGGCCCTGGCCTGCCCGAGGCTCGAGGCCGACAACCTGCGGCGGATCGGACCCGACGTCCGCGGCGGTGGACCAGACTGCCCGCTGGTCGTGCTTGGCGCCGGCACCGGCTTCGGCGTCGCCGCGCTCGCCCGCGGGCCGCTGGGCGATGTGCCCCTGGCGAC
>JAGWSE010000382.1 GCA_028869395.1 Alphaproteobacteria bacterium
GCCCGAGCGGATCGCCCCGGTCGTGAAGAAGGACCGCCTGACCCCGAAGGACTACCTGGCCGTCGTCACCACGCCCTCGATGCTGCGGCTCGTCATGGCGGATCTGTTCCTGGTGCTGGGCCCGGGCACGACGGGGCCGATCTACGTCTTCTTCTTCCATGACGCGAAGGGCTTCTCGCTGAAGACCCAGGTGCCGATCCTGCTGATCCCCTACATGGCGGCGGGCCTATTCGGCGCTCCGATCTGGGGGCGGCTCGCCCAGCGGCTCGGCAAGCACCGGACCGTGCAGGTCGCCTGCGTCTGCTACGCCATCACACAGACCATCCTGATGGCCATCCCGGCCAGGCTCTTCTGGCCGACCTTCGCCGGCATGTTCTGCGTGGGCTTCTGCGCCTCGGCCTTCCTGCTGCTGGTCCGCGCCATGGTCGCCGACGTCGCCGACCAGCTCAGGCTCGAAACCGGCCAGGAGCGTTCGGGCGTGCTCTACGCGCTGGTCACCATGACCCAGAAGTTCGGCGCCTCGATCACCGTATCGATTATCTATCCGATCCTGGCGGCGGTGGGCTACGATCCCAAGGAGACAGCCCACAACACCGCCCACGCCATCTGGGGCCTGGAGATGTGCTACCTCTTCGCGCCGATCCTGCTGGTGCTGGTCGGGGGATCCTTCTTCTTCGGCTACAAGCTCACGGCCGAAAAGCAGAAGCAGATCCGAGACGATCTCGAGGCGCTGGCGGCCAAGGGCGCGGAGGCGGCCGAGGAGAGCCTGCTGGGGCCCGGGGAA
Organism: Alphaproteobacteria bacterium; assembly: GCA_028869395.1. Taxonomy (GTDB): domain Bacteria; phylum Pseudomonadota; class Alphaproteobacteria; order Caulobacterales; family Caulobacteraceae; genus Phenylobacterium. Next base: position 785 of record JAGWSE010000382.1, read on the forward strand.
GCCGCGCCGGCGGCCTAGGTTTACGCGAGCCCCTTGGCCATCTGAAGGAACGCCTGTCCGGCGGCGCTGTCGGGCTGGGTGGCGGCGATCGGCCGGCCGGTGTCGCAGGCTTCCCGCAACCCCACCTCGATCGGGATCTGCGCCAGGAGCGGCGCGCCCAGCCGTTCCGCCTCCTTAGCTCCGCCGCCTTCGCCGAAGATCGGCACGCGCACGCCGCCCGGGGCCTCGTACCAGGCCATGTTCTCAACCACGCCCAGGATCGGCGTACCGACCTTGCGGAACATGGTCGCCGCGCGGCGGGCGTCCACGAGGGCGATCTCCTGCGGGGTCGTCACGATGATCGCGCCGTCCAGTTTCATCCGCTGCACGAGGGTGAGCTGGATGTCCCCGGTGCCGGGCGGCAGGTCGACGATCAGCACGTCCATCGGCTCCCGCTCGGTTGCCCAGACGCTGGCCATCATGGTGCGCAGCGCCGAGGTGGCCATCGGCCCGCGCCAGATCGCGGCGTTGCCCTCCTCCACGATGAAGCCGATCGACATCACCTTCACGCCCCAGGCCTCGACAGGGACCAGCCGCTTCTCGGAATCGAAGGTGGGCTCGTCGGTGATCCCCATCATCACCGGGGCCGAGGGGCCGTAGATGTCGGCGTCGAGCAGGCCCGCACGAAGGCCGAGCTTGGCGAAGGCGACGGCAAGGTTCACCGAGACCGTCGACTTGCCGACGCCGCCCTTGCCGCTGGCGACCGCGATCACCTTCCTGACGTGGTCGGGCTTCACGGCTTCCGGCATGGCGCCGAGCTTCGCCTGAGGATCCTCCGCCACGCGGGCGCGGCTGGGCGTCGCCTGGTAGCGCGGCGCAGGCGCGCTCGGCGCCTCCGCCGTCAGCACGACCTGTGCGGTCGCGACGTTCGCCACCGCCTGCAAGGCCCGCTCGGCCGCCTCGCGCACCGGGCGGTAGCGCTCCACGTCCTCGGGTGGAACTTCCAGCATGAAGGCGGCGCGGCCGGGTCGCAGCACCAGCCCACGCACCAGCCCCGCCTGGCGCAGGCCCTGCCCCGAACGCGGGTCTTTCACCCCATCGAGCGCCTCGAGGACAGCGGCGCGGTCGGGGACGGGCGGTTCGCTCATGACGCCTTTGGCTTGCGTTGGGAGAGAAGGGGTTTCATATCCGGCGGGTTGCGCCGGTTTACAAGCCCGACGGCTGACGGCGGCGCCGGGAGTCCCGTTTGAGCCAATCGCGTCCCGCCTGATGCCCTGGAACGACAACGCAAACCCGGGGCCCTGGGGCTCTCCCACGCCCGAGGATGAAGGGCGCAATCGACCGCAGCGTCCCGAGCGCCGTGGCCCCGGCGGGCCGCAGCGCAACGGCGGCCCGGAGTTCGAGGCGGCCCTGGAGCGCCTGCGCCAACGGCTGCGGCGGCTGCTCGGCGGCCGCGGCGACGGCCTGCGGCCCGGCGTCGTGGCCGCCATCGCGGGCGTGATCTTCGGCCTTTGGGCGCTTTCCGGCGTCTATGTGGTGCAGCCCAACGAGGAGGCGGTCGTCACCACCTTCGGTGCCTATTCGCGCTCCGCCGGTCCCGGCCTGCGGTATCACCTGCCCGCGCCCATCGAGCAGGTGCAGAAGGTGGCCGTGACCAACCTCAACCGCATCGACATCGGCGGCACGCCCGACGCGGAGACGCCGCAGGAAAGCCTGATGCTCACGTCGGACGAGAACATCGTCAACCTGACCTTCAGCGTGACCTGGCGGGTGAGCGACGCGGCCCGCTACGTGTTCTCGACGCGCAATCCCGAGGAGGCCGTCAAGGCCGTGGCCGAGAGCGCCATGCGCGAGGTCATCGGCACCACGCCGCTCGACCAGATCATGACCACCGGCCGCGGCCAGGTGGAGACCCAGACCGCGGATCTCATGCAGAAGACCCTGGATTCCTGGGGCGCGGGCGTCAGCGTCGTGGGCGTGCAGATCCGCTCGGCCGGACCGCCGCCGGAAGTCATCGCCGCGTTCCGCGACGTGAGCAACGCCGAGCAGGACCGCGACTCCTCGGTCAACGAAGCGAACACCTACGCCAACCGCGTGGTGAACGAGGCCAAGGGCGACGCCTCCAAGCTGGTCCAGGCCGCCCAGGCCTACCGCGAGCAGGCGGTGCGGGAAGCGACCGGCGACGCCTCGCGCTTCAGCCAGATCCTGAGCCAGTACCGCCGCGCCCCGGCGGTCACCCGCGAGCGGCTGTACCTCGAGACGATGGAACGTGTCCTGGCCCACTCCAACAAGGTGATCGTCAGCGGCAAGGGCACGACCGCTCCGATCATCCTGCCGCCCGACGTCTTCAAGCCGCGCAATCCGGACGCGGGCCAGCCCGCGCCGCCGCCCGTCCAGGCCTCCCCCGACCAGGGACAGGGCCAGGGCCAGAGCCAGGGACAGGACCAGCAGCAGGGCGCCGGCGCCAACTCCACGGGGGCCAACCAATGAGCCGCCGCTGGATCGCCCTCTCCGTCGTCGCCGTCGTGGCGCTGATCGTCGTCCTCAACACCTTCTTCACCGTGGACCAGCGTGACGAGGCGGTGGTCGTCTCGTTCGGCGATCCCATCCGCGTGATCAACGCCCCTGGCCACCCGGACGCCGGCCTGCACATGAAGGTCCCGTTTGCGCAAAGCGTGGTGACGCTCGATCGCCGCAACCTCGGCCAGGAAGTCGACCAGGAGGAGATCATCTCCTCAGACCAGCAGCGGCTCGTCGTCGACGCCTTCATCCGCTATCGGATCGCCGACCCGCTGCAATTCTACCGCACCATGGGCACCGAGCGGACCGCCGCCGACCGCATCGAGCGGCTGCTCAACTCGACGCTTCGGGACATCCTGGGCTCGACCACCCAGACCGAGATCATCTCCACCCGCCGGGCCGAGCTGATGCAGCAGGCGAAGACGACCATGCAGCAACGGGCCAACGCCGCCCGCTTCGGCATCAACGTCATCGACGTGCGCATCAAGCGCGCCGACCTGCCGGCGGCCAACGAGGCGGCCGTCTTCCGGCGCATGCGCACCGCCCGCGAGCAGATCGCCGCCCAGACCCGCGCCATGGGCGAGCAGCAGAAGCGCGAGATCATGGCCACCGCCGACAAGCAGGTGACCATCACGCTGGCCACCGCCACGGAAGAGGCGGAGGAGACCCGCGGCCAGGGCGACGCCCAGCGCACGAAGATCTTCGCCCAGGCTTACGGCCGCGATCCAAGCTTCGCGGCCTTCTACCGCTCCATGCAGGCCTACGACGACGCGCTCGCCAACGGCGACACCACCATGGTGCTCTCGCCCGACAGCGACTTCTTCAAGTACTTCGAGCGCGGCCCGACGGGCGGCGGCCGGCGCTAGCCGGCGTCGCGCGCCTCCAGCATCGCCCTGACCTCGTGCAGGTCGGCGGCGATGCGGATGCACAGGCTCTGCATCTCCTCGGTAGGGTCGAGCAGGTCGGGCACCATGACGGTCATCATCCCCGCCCCCGCCGCGGCGCGCACGCCGTTGTGGGAATCCTCAAGCGCCAGGCAGTCGCCCGGCGCGACGCCGATCGCGGCGGCGGCCTTCAGGAACGGGTCCGGATCCGGTTTGTGGCGGGTCTGCAGTTCGCGGCTGATGATCGCGTCGAAGCGCCGGACGAGGTCGTGCTGGCCCAGGCTGTGGTCGACGGCAGCCCGCGTCGAAGAAGTGGCGATCGCCCGCGGAAGCCCCCGCGCGTCCAGCACGTCCAGCAGCTCCACCACCCCCGCTTTCAGCGCGATCCCGCCGGCGGCGATCTCGGTGAAATGCCGCGAGACCTCGGTGCGCCAGACCTCGATGTCGACGGCCGCGCCGAAGTGCTCCTTGACGATGGCGTCGCTGGCGTAGCCCGGAAGCCCCACCATCCGCTTGAAGAGCTCGAAGGGCATCTCGTGGCCCGCGCCGCGCGCGACGGCGGTCATCGCCTCGAACACCACCTGTTCGGTGTCGACGAGCAGGCCGTCCATGTCGAACACGACGGCCTTCGGGGGACGCGGGAGAGCCATGGGTCGCTTTAGCCGACTCGCGTGACCCGCCCAAATCAACGCGCGCTTCAGTCGGTTACGAACTCGTCCTCGCGGTAGCCCTGGAAGTAGAGCAGGGCCGTGAGATCGGCATGGTCCACCTTGGCGTCGGCCTGAGCCGCGACAATCGGCTTGGCGCGATAGGCGACGCCCAGGCCCGCCACCTCGATCATCGCCAGGTCGTTGGCGCCGTCGCCCACCGCCAGCGCGCCGGAGAGCGGCAGCTCCAGCGCATCGGCCTCCTCCAGCAGCGCGGAGAGCTTGGCCTCGCGCCCCAGGATCGGCTCGCGAACCAGGCCGGTGAGCTCGCCGCCGCCCTCCTCGAGCACGTTGGCGCGATTGTCGTGGAAGCCGGCCGCCGCGGCCACGCGCCCGGTGAAGAAGGTGAAGCCGCCGGAGACCAGCACGCAGCGCGCGCCGTTGGCCGCCATGGTCCGGACCAGCGTCCGCGCCCCGGGATTGAGCCGCACGCGCTCGTCGTAGGCCTGCTGCAGGCTGGCGGACGGCAGCCCCCGCAGCAGCGCCACCCGCTCGCGCAGCGCCGTCTCGAACTCGAGCTCGCCGCGCATCGCGCGTTCGGTGATGGCGGCGATGTGCGGCTTGAGCCCGGCGAAATCGGCCAGCTCGTCCAGGCATTCCACGTTGATGATGGTGGAATCCATGTCGGCCACCAGCAGCCGCTTCCTCCGGGCGTTCCACGGCTGCACGCAGACGTCGACCGCCCGGCCGGCCAGAGCCGCCTCGGCCACCTCGCGCACCGTCCGTTCGTCCTCGGCCTCGACCGCCACATCGACGGCGAGCGCGCCCAGCGGCCGGGGCTCCTTGACGCGGGCGCGCGCGCCTGCGAGCGCTTGGGCGAGCGGCCCCAGCGCCGCAGACGCTGCGCCGGGTTCGGGCGCGACGAGAGTGAGGGCAAGCTGCATGGAGCCCCGCATCTGGCTCATCGCCGGGCCCACCGCAAGCGGCAAGTCGGCCCTGGCGCTGCGCTTGGCCGAGGCGGCCGACGCCGAGATCGTCAACGCCGATTCCATGCAGCTCTACCGCGACCTGCGGATCCTGACGGCGCGGCCGAGCCCCAAGGAGGAAGCACGGGCTCCGCATCACCTGTTCGGGATTGTCGACGCCGCCGTGGGCTGGTCGGTGGGCGCCTGGCTGCGCGCCGCGCACGAGCGGATCGTGAGCCTGACCGAAGCCCATCGTCCGATCGTCTTCGTGGGCGGCACCGGCCTCTATTTCCGCGCCCTCACGCGGGGGCTCGCCAGCATCCCGCCGGTCCCGACCGAGGCGCGTCGCGAGGCCGAGGCCGACTTCGACCTGATGGGCGAGATGGCGTTCCGCGGCCGCTTGGGCGCCTACGACCCCGCCGCCGCCGCCCGCATCGCGCCCGGCGACCGCCAGCGCCTGGTCCGCGCTTGGGAGGTCTATGCGCACACCGGCACGCCGCTCAGCGACTGGCAGCAGACCGGCGAGCCGGTGCTGAGCGGCGACGCATGGCGGGCGGTGGCGCTGGAGCCGCCGCGCGACCTGCTCTACCGCCGTTGCGACGCGCGGCTCGAGGCCATGGTCGCCCAGGGCGCCCTCGACGAGGTCGCAGCCCTTCTCGAGCGCGGACTCGATCCGGAGCTTCCCGCCATGAAGGCGGTGGGGGTGCGCGAATTCGCAGCCTTCGTCCGCGGCGAAGCGACGCTCTCGGAGGCGCTGCTGGCCGCCCAGCGCGAGACGCGGCGCTACGCCAAGCGCCAGCTCACCTGGATGCGCGGCCAGATGGCCGGCTGGCCGAGGCTCCCCGGCGCGACCGAAGAGGAACAATGGAGGCAGTTTATTGCGCTAGAGCCGAGCTTGACGCCCGGATAGCGGCATGCGAAACGCCTAATCCTCACGTTTCAAGGAATGCCCGTGCGCGGAATTCTTGTACTCGTAAGGCGGCCGCAATCGGTCTGACCCTCCGCGTCAGATCCGAACGGTCGCTCGCACCCAGGCCCCTCGCGGGCCTTTTTTATTGTCCATCCGCCCCAAGGTCCGTCCCATGACCGCCCACCAGACCATCGAAGCTCAGCAAGACACCATCTCCGGCGCGGAGATCGTGGTCCGCGCGCTCATCGACCAGGGCGTGGACGTGCTGTTCGGCTATCCGGGCGGGGCGGTGCTTCCGATCTACGACGCCCTCTTCGCCGAGCCTCGGCTGAAGCACGTGCTGGTCCGCC
>JAGWSE010000383.1 GCA_028869395.1 Alphaproteobacteria bacterium
CAGCAGATAGGTCTTGTTGCCGTGCAGCACGCCGGGCTGGCCGCCGTTGATGGCCGCGGCGTGGCGCGCCTCCATCCCCTCGCCCGCCGCCTCGACGCCGATGATCTTCACGGTCTCGTCGTTGAGGAACGGATGGAACAGGCCGATGGCGTTGGAGCCTCCGCCCACGCAGGCGACCACGGCGTCGGGCAGGCGGCCCTCGACCTCCAGGATCTGCTCGCGCGTCTCCTGGCCGATCACGCACTGGAAGTCGCGGACCATCTCCGGATAGGGGTGCGGGCCTGCGGCCGAGCCGATCAGGTAGTAGGTGTCGTGAACGTTGGTGACCCAGTCGCGGAGCGCCTCGTTCATGGCGTCCTTCAGCGTCGCCGAGCCGCTCGTCACCGGCCGCACCTCCGCGCCCAAGAGGTTCATGCGGAAGACGTTCGGCTTCTGCCGCTCCACGTCGACCGCGCCCATGTAGACGATGCAGGGCAGGCCGAACCGGGCGCAGACCGTGGCGGTCGCGACCCCGTGCTGGCCGGCGCCGGTCTCGGCGATGATACGGGTCTTGCCCATCCGCATGGCCAACAGGATCTGGCCCATGCAGTTGTTGATCTTGTGCGCGCCGGTGTGGTTCAGCTCCTCGCGCTTGAAGTAGATGCGCGCGCCGCCGATGTGCTTCGTCAGCCGCTCGGCGAAATAGAGCGGACTCGGCCGGCCGACGTAGGTCTTCAGGAAGCCCGCCAGCTCGGCCTGGAAGGCGGCGTCCGCCTTCGCCGCCCGGTAGGCCGCGTCCAACTCGTGGGCGAGCGGCATCAGGGTCTCGGGCACATAGCGGCCGCCGTAGTCGCCGAAGCGACCTTCGGCGTCGGGATAGGCCGTGTAGTCGTTGGGGCGGCCGGAAAAGGTGTTGTTTGGCGCGTTCACGGGTCGATGGCGGCGTCAGGCCTTCCGCGCAGCGTCCAGGAACGCCGCGATCAAGGCCGGGTCCTTTAAGCCGGGACCGCGCTCCACGCCAGAAGAAACGTCCACGATCGGCGCGCCGGACCGCTGCACCGCCTCGGCGAGGTTCCACGGATCGAGACCGCCGGCCAGCAGCCATGGCCGCCGGAAGCGGCGCCCCGCGAGCAGGCTCCAGTCGAAGGGCGCGCCCAGCCCGCCTGGCCGCTCGGCGTCCTTCGGGGGTTTGGCGTCGAACATCAGATGCTCGGCCACCGGCTCGTAGTCGGCGGCGGCCTCGAGATCCGCCGCCTCGGAGACGGGGAGCACCTTGATGACCGCCACGCCGGACCGGACCGCCACCTCGCGCGCCCGGGCCGGGCTCTCGTGGCCGTGCAGCTGGATGAAGTCGGGTCGAAATCCCTGGGCGATGCGGTCCACCTCGCCGTCGCTGGGGTCGACCGTCAGGGCCACGATCTTCGCCCGCCCGCGCGCCGGCGCGGCCAGCCGCTCGGCGGCCTCGAGACCCAGATGGCGCGGGCTCTTCTCGAAGAAGACGAAGCCCAAATAGGCCGCGCCGCCGTCGAGCGCCGCGCGCGCGGCCTCCGGCGTCGTCACTCCGCAGATCTTGGCGTTCACGGCCATGGCGCCGATTAGGGCGCTCGGGCGCGGCTTCGCAAGCCCCGGCGGACCGGAACAGGCCCGGCGCGCCGCCGGTTCAAGCGGTATATCCCTGGAGAAGTGTCATGCCTCAATCGCAAGCCGGAAACGGCCTCGGCCGAATCGTCGCCGGCGCCGCGGTGGGCCTGGTCGCGGGACTCGCCATTCCCCAGGCGAAGAAGCTCGCCATGCAGGGGCCATCGCTCGCCGCCGGCGACTGGATGGACGCGCTGATCGCCGAGCACCGCCTGGTCGAGAACCTGTTCGACCAGCTGCTCAAGACCGACGACAGCGACATGGCCAGGCGCGAGATGCTGCTCGCCAAGATCGCTTATGCGCTGAACAAGCACGCGGTCGAGGAGGAGAACGTCATCTATCCGGCGCTGATGGAGGACTCGAACTCCGACCAGTCCAAGCACCTCGGCGAAGAGCACCTGGAGATGAAGACCTTCATCTACGATCTGCGCCGCATCGGCTCGACCGACCCGAGCTGGCTGGGCAAGGCGCGCGAGCTGTGGGGCGTCATCCAGGACCACATCCGAGAGGAGGAGGACGAGATCTTCCCCGCCTTCCGCCAGGCGCTCTCCCCCGATGAGAACGCAAAGCTGACCGCGATGATGAACTGGGAAGGCCTCAAGGCAGCCTG
>JAGWSE010000384.1 GCA_028869395.1 Alphaproteobacteria bacterium
CGGGCACGCCTGTCAGGAAGGTCATCTGCAGGCTCATGGCGCGGCGGAAGGGCGGCGCGCGGCCGGCTGGATAGAACCGGACGCGGCAGGGGTCGAAGCGGATGTCGAGCACATGGCCCCGCAGAGCGTCCGCGCCGATTATCCCCGAGATGGGGGTGGGGAAGAGGCCGGTGCGAACGTCGATCTTGGCCACTGTCACGGGCTGGGCCGCGAGCACGAGCCCGGCCATTTCCACGGCGCCGTTCAGGTCTGGGTCTCCGAACCCCGCCTCCTGGGCCTGGGTGAGCGCAAGCACAGTGCGGGCCTGGCCGGTGTCGAGGATGTAGTCGCCCGCGAAGCCCGCCACCCTGGCCGGGATGACCAATACGCCCTGGTCGATCCAGCATGCGGTCTCGCCCGCATGGGCGGCGGTGGCCGCCGCGCAGGCGCTAAGGCCGAGGATCAGGGCTTTTGGACTCATGAGGCGAAGGCCAGGATAGCAATCCTCGGGCGTCGAGGGCGCCTTAACCCGGCCGCATGGCCTTCCTACCTCTCGGTCATGGCCTTCACGCGCGCCTGGCGGAATTTCAAGCGTATGCAGGACCTGACGGTGGCCGCGGCGGCCCTGATCTACGCCGCTGCCGTGGTGCACGCCATCGGGCGGTTGCCCGGCGGGACGGCGACGGTGGTGCGCTGGACCCTGCTCTGGCCGGCGGTCTTTTTGATGGCGTCGCTGGTGGTGCCGCTGATCGTGCCGGTGATCAAGCGGTGGCTCGCCAAGTACGTCTGGATGAGCTTCCAGGCGGGGTTCGGCCAGACTCCCGGGTCCATCGTGACGGGGATAGCCCTGCTCCTCGGGGCGGCGCTGTTCATTTACTGGCAGATCGCCAAGGTCGCCGCGTCCGGCGAATACCGCGCGAACGTCTTCTCCGCCTATGCCGCCGGCATCGGAATCCTGGCCGCCCAGGCGATCCTCGTGCGCGCGCTGGAGCGATTGCCCGACGTGCAGGCCCGGATCGTGGAGCGCTGAGGCCGGCTTGCGGCGGGCTGGGCTGGCGTTCGCGCCCCGCCCGTGCTTGGGACGGCGCAAGCCAGGAGAGCGCGATGTACTTGGAGAAGCTTCAACTCACTGACCGGGTCGCCTTCGTCACCGGCGGCGCGCAGGGGATCGGGCTTTCGGTCGTCGAGGCGCTGGCGGAGGCCGGCGCCCGCGTGACGATCGGCGACGTCAGCGAAGCGGCGGGTCAGACGGCGGTGGAGAGCCTCGCCGGGCGTGGCCATGCCGTCGAGGTCGTGGCGCTGGACGTGACCCACCCGCGCGCGGTGGACGCCGCCGCCGATCGTCTGGCGGCCGAGCGCGGGCGGATCGACATCCTGGTCAACAACGCCGGCATCGCGCGCAGCGAGGTCCCGGCGGAGGCGGTTACGGACGAGCTGTGGCGCAACGTGCTCGACGTGAACCTCAACGGTTCCTTCTGGTGCGCTCGGGCGTTCGGCCGCCACATGCTGGCGCAGGGTTCCGGCGCGATCGTCAACGTGGGCTCGATGTCGGCCTTCATCGTCAACCGGCCGCAGCCGCAGAGCTACTACAATGCCTCCAAGGCGGCGCTGCACCAGCTGACCCGCTCGCTCGCCGCGGAGTGGGCGCCGCGCGGCGTGCGCGTGAACGCGGTCGCGCCGACCTACATCAACACGCCGCTGAACGCCTTCGCCGACCGCGAAAGCGAGATGTGCCGCCGCTGGATCGACGGCACGCCCATGGGCCGGCTCGGCGAGCCCGAGGAGGTGGCCAGCGTGGTCGCCTTCCTGGCCTCCGACGCCGCGAGCCTGATGACCGGGAGCATCGTCGCGGTGGACGGCGGCTACAGCTGCTGGTGAGGCGACGGCGCTAGACCTCCGACCTGCCGCCGCCGTGGTTGGCGAAAAAGGCGAGGGTGCGCAGCTGGGAGAGACGGGCGGCTTCGGCGTCGAAACCGTTCGGCGCCACGAAGGCGTGGCCGGCGTCGTATTCGTGAACGGGAAGGTCGGGATGGGCCGTGCGGATGCGCGCCACGTCGGCCTTCGGGATCAGTTCGTCGCGGCGGCCGAAATGCAGGATGAGCGGCGCTTGCGGCGGCTCGTTCAGGAACTCGACGATCTGACCGCCGTAGAAGGCCGCGACGGCCGAGAGCCCGCGGCAGCGCGCGGCGGCGAGCCAGGCGACCGTCCCGCCGAAGCAGAACCCCATGGCGAAGACAGGCGGCCGCAGCGCTTCGATCGCCGCCTGCACCAGGTCGAGAACCTCCGCGCCCCACCCGACGGCGGCCGCCAGGCTGTTGCGCTGGGCCAGAAGCGCCGGGTCGGTGTCGCGTTCGGCGAAGCCCGGGTCGAGGCGGGCGAAGAGGTTCGGGACCAGCACCTCGTAGCCCAGGTCGGCATAGTCGCCGGCCAGCGCGCGCAGGTGCGGTGTCACGCCCCAGATGGCGTGGCAGATCACGAGGCCGCCGCGCCGCGCATCGGCGGGCGTTGCGCGCCAGGCGTCGAAGGTGAAGCCGTCGAGGGGGCTGGTGAGGCGGATCGTCTCGCCCACGGCGGGCGCCCTCAAGCCTTTTCGAACAGCTCCAGGGTGCGGTGGCGGGCGAGGTCGGCGGCCTCGGCGTTGTAGCGTTCGGGGCTCTCGTTGTTGAAGCCGTGGCCGGCGCCTTCATAGATGTGGACCGGCACGTCGGGGTGGTGCTGGCGCACTGCCTGCTCCACCTCGTCGGCGGGGATGCCGGCGTCGGTGCGGCCGAGGTGGACGATGACCGGGCACTTCGGCTTCAGGGCGGCGTTCGCCTGCACCATGGAGCCGTAGTAGCTGGAGGCGGCGGCCAGGCCGTCGAGCTGGCAGGCCGAGAGCCACGCGAGCGAGCCGCCGTAGCAGTAGCCGACCACGCAGACCTTCTGGGCGCCATGGCTTTTCAGGAAGTCGCGGCAGGCGGCGATGTCGGTCAGCGCCTGTTCGATCGGGGTGGCGCGGGCGTGGCCGATGCCGGCCTGCAGCCCTTCCGGGTCGTGATTGGCGGTGAACGCCCATTCGCGGCGGTCGTAGAGCGAGGGGGCGATGGCGTCGTAGCCCATCTTGGCCCAGCGCTCGACGTCGGCGCGGATGTGCCGGTCGATGCCGAAGATCTCCTGGATGACGATGACGCCGCCCTTGCGCTCGGTGAAGGTCGGCTCGTGGTAGGCCGAGAACTCGAACCCGTCCGCGCCCGCGATCTTGATCGTCTCGCCCATCTCGCCCCTCGCTTCGCTCTGCCTCTAGACGTTGAACCGGAAGTGCATGACGTCGCCGTCCTGGACGACGTACTCCTTGCCTTCCGCGCGCATCTTGCCGGCCTCGCGGGCGCCCGCCTCGCCGTTCAGCCGGACGTAGTCATCGTAGGCGATGGTCTCAGCCCGGATGAAGCCCTTCTCGAAATCGGTGTGGATCACCCCGGCCGCCTGCGGCGCGGTGGCGCCCACGGGGATGGTCCAGGCGCGCGATTCCTTCGGGCCGGCGGTGAAGTAGGTCTGCAGCCCCAGCAGCTTGTAGGCCTCGTGGATCAGCCGGTTGAGGCCCGGCTCCTCCAGGCCGAGGGTCTCCAGGAACTCGCCGCGCTCGGCCTCGTCGAGCATGGCGATCTCGCTCTCGATCTTGGCGGAGATCACCACGACCTTGGCCCCGTCGGCCCTGGCGCGCTCGGCGACCTGCTCGGACAGCGCGTTGCCGGTGGCGGCGGAGACCTCGTCGACGTTGGCGACGTAGAGGGCGGGCTTGGAGGTCAGGAGCTGCAGCATCCGCCAGGCCTTGGCGTCGTCGTCGGCGACCTTGGCCACGCGGGCGGGCCGGCCGGCGCTGAGCTCGGAGAGCGCCGCGTTGACGAGGCGCAGCGTCTGGGCGGCGTCCTTGTCGCCGGTCTTGGCGCGCTTCTCGAGGTTGACGACCCGCTTCTCCAGGCTCTCCAGGTCGGCCAGCATCAGCTCCGTCTCGATCACGTCGAGGTCGGCCAGCGGATCGACGCGGCCTTCCACGTGGGTGATGTCGTCGTCGACGAAGCAGCGGGCCACGAAGGCGATGGCGTCGCAGTCGCGGATGTTGGCGAGGAACTGGTTGCCCAGGCCTTCGCCCTTGGAGGCGCCGCGCACCAGGCCGGCCACGTCCACGAAGTTGATCCGCGCCGGGATGATCTCTTTCGAGCTCGCGATCGTCGCTAGCTTGTCGAGGCGCGGCTCAGGGACCGCAACGTCGCCGACGTTCGGCTCGATGGTGCAGAACGGATAGTTCGCGGCCTGGGCTGCGGCGGTCTGGGTGAGTGCATTGAACAGCGTCGACTTGCCAACATTCGGCAGGCCGACAATGGCGACTTTCAGGGCCATGGAGCTTCGTAGATTCCTATAGAGGCGGCGGGGGTTAGCACGGTGGGCGGCCGCCTCCAACCATCCCCCTGGAGAGGAAGGACAAGGGGACCGCTCAGTCCTTCCCGCGGGCAAGCGCCCGCGGGTCGGCCTTTTCGGCCGGAGCGAGGCGCATGACCTCGGCCTGGTACTTTTCGTCGTCGCCCTGGGCCAGCAGGGGCGCCGCGTCCGCCAGAGCGACGAGCAGCGGTTCAAGCCACGTCATTTCGGCCTTGTGGAAGTCGGAGAGCACATGCCCGTGCACCAGGTCCTTGTGGCCGGGATGACCGGTGCCGATCCGCGCACGGCGGAAATGCGGGCCGACCTGGGAGGTTATGGAGCGGACACCGTTGTTGCCGGCCGCCCCACCGCCCGCCTTCATGCGGAAGCGGCCCGGCGCGAGGTCGATCTCGTCGTAGAACACGACCAGGTCGGCGGGGTCCATCTTGAAGAACTTGAGCGCCTCGCCCACCGCGCGGCCGCTCTCGTTGTAGAAGGTCTGCGGCTTGAGAATCAGCGTGCGGACCGGTCCGGTCGGGGTCTCGATCGAGCCTTCGCAGGCGAGGCCCTGGAACCGCCGCCGCTCGGGCGAGAAGCCCCAGCGCCGGGCGATCTCGTCGACGGCCAGGAAACCCACGTTGTGGCGGTTCTTGGCGTAGGACGGCCCCGGGTTGCCGAGGCCCACGATCAGCAGCATGGCGCGCGCCCTCCCTGGTTCGGGAGGGAAGCAGGCTTACGCCCCGCCACCCTCTTCAGCGGTCTCCGACGCCGCGGCTTCGCCTTCGGCCGCCCCTTCCGCCGCCTCTTCAGCCACCTCGGCCATCGCGCCGGTCACCGAGGCCACGACCGTTTCCGGATCGATGGCCGCCGTGGCGCTGGCCGGCAGCTTGATGTCGGCGACGCGGATGTTGTTGCCGATTTCCATGCCGGTGAGGTCGACAACCAGCTCTTCCGGGATCTGGTCGGCGGGGACCGAGACGGTGATGCTGTGCAGGGCCACGTTGAGCGTGCCGCCCCGCTTCAGGCCGGGGCTGTCGTCGTGGTTCTTGAAGTGCACCGGCACCTCGATCTTGATCTCCTGGTGCTCATCCACCCGGTACAGGTCGAAGTGGATCGGCTCGTCGGTCACCGGGTGCATCTGCACGTCCTTGGCGATGACCGGCTGGGTCTCGTTCCCATACTTCAGGGTGACGAGGTGGCCCAGGAGCTTGCCCGTGTAGAGCGCCTTGCGGAACTCGTTGGCGCGCACGGAGATAGCGACCGGATCCTTGTCACCGCCATAGAGGACACCCGGCACGTTGCCCGAACGACGGACAGCGCGCGCGTCGCCGGTGCCCACGCCCTGGCGCAATTCAACATTCAGAACGATCTCGGCCATGGCCTTGCCTCAAAACGAAGCCGCCGCGCGACCGGCGCGCGGCGACGGAAAATTCGGGTGCGCGTAGATACACAAAAGCCTCGCCGCGCGCAACGGGGCGGGGGTCAATCCCTGTGTCGCCGGCTCCGCGCGCGGGTCGAGTGCGCCGCCTTTGTCGAGACGTGGGTGACGGGGATCGCGCGCACGGGCGTTGGCGGGATGGGTTTTGCCACGCCCACGCCCTTCAGCAGGCACGAGCCGGTGTCCTTCAGCGCATGCTGGCCCAGGCAGAACACGTCCTCGTAGTGCGGCTTGGCGACCGCAAGGCACTGGAAGAGGTCGAGCTTGGCCAGGTTCAAGCAGTCCGCCTCTGGCGGATCGGCGGTCAGCGGCATCACCTGGGCGAGGCTCGAATCGTCGGCGTAGCCCAGGGCGGCGAGCGCGGCGACGGCCAGGCTGCGCACCACGATCGGCGAGTAGGGCGGACTCGCCGCCGCCGCGGTCAGCGGCATGGGATCCGTCCCCGAGACCGCCTCAGAAAGTTTGGAGGTTAGACCGGGCGAGCCCTCGATGGGGGTTGCGGAAAGCTGCTTGGCGAGCGCCAGGCGCTCGGGTCGGCCGACGACGTCGGCCTTCGACCAGGCATGGTGCTGGACGTCGTAGGCGGCCTGTTTCACGGCCGCACCGTCAAGGTAGAGCTTCTTGCCGTCTTCCCCCAGTGCGCTCATCACCAGGCCCGCGGCGCCGGAAACGTCCTTCATGCCCAGCACGTAGGCCGGGTCCTTCATGATGTCATAGGCGACGGTGCGGCGCTGGTCCGGATCGACGGCGTAGATGCGGACGGCCGCGCGGAACGCGGGATCCTGCAGGGCGACGACTGCGCCATAGGCGATCGCCCCTCGGAGCAGCTGGCCGGGCTCGTAGGATTCGCCCTTGCGGAGGCTCGCGGCGACGGACGCGCCGTCGGTGAAGTCGGGGGAGATCTGCGTTGCGCTGTCGACGTAGGCCCGATAGGCGCTCGCCTGATCGATCAGCTTGGAGGACAGGCTGACGGCCGGGACCGGCGGCGGCGGCGGCGGAGCCGGCGGCGCCGCAGGCTCGGCGCAGCCGACGAGGATCGCGCAGCTCGCGACGGCGGCAAGCGCCAGGGTCCGGCGGACCGAGACTACGGGACTCATGACGTGGCCTTCCCCTCGAGCGAGTGGTCGAAAAGCTAGCACCTGTCCCCCGAGAGATCGTGGCTTTGCCCGGTAAACTCTTCCTGAGCAAGCGCGGCCGGACGACGCGCCCTGCAAGGCCGGGCGATCGCCGTGGTCTCCTACCCCTAGTCGAAGAGTTTCGACACGGACTCTTCGTTGGCGATGCGGCGGATCGCCTCGCCCAGCAGGCCCGCGCAACTGACCGTGCGGATCTTGTCGACGCCCAGGATAGGGTCCGGCTGAGCGATCGAATCGGTGATCACCAGCTCTTTCAGCACCGAACCTTTCACGCGCTCGGACGCCGCGCCCGAGAGCACGCCGTGAGTCACGTACGCGGAGACCTCCTTGGCGCCGGCGTCGATCAGCGACTGGGCCGCCGAACAGAGCGTGCCAGCCGAGTCCACGATGTCGTCGAACATGATGAGACGACGGCCCGAGACGTCGCCGATGATGTTGGCCACCTCGCTCTTGCCGGGGCCCGTGCGGCGCTTGTCCACTATGGCGAGATCTGCGTTCAGGCGGCTCGCAAGCGCCAGCGCGCGGACCACGCCGCCCACATCCGGCGACACGATCATCAGCTCGGAGGTCTTGGAGTAGTGCTCCTTGACGTCCTGGGCCATCAGCGGCGCGGCCTGCAGATTGTCGGTCGGGATGTCGAAGAAGCCCTGGATCTGGCCGGAGTGCAGATCCATCGTCAGCACCCGGTCGGCGCCCGCGCGGGTGATGAGGTTGGCCACGAGCTTGGCGGAGATGGGCGTGCGACCGCCGGTCTTCCGATCCTGCCGGGCGTAGCCATAGTAGGGCATCACCGCCGTGATCCGCTTGGCCGAGGCGCGTTTCAGCGCGTCGATGCAGATCAGGAGCTCCATCAGATTGTCGTTGGCCGGGTAGCTCGTGGACTGGATCACGAACACGTCCTCGCCGCGGACGTTCTCGTCGATGGTCACCCAGACCTCGTTATCGGGAAAACGCTTCACCTGGGCCTTGGTCAGCGGCACGTCCAGATGGGTGGAGACAGCCTGCGCCAGCGTACGGTTCGAGTTGCCGGCCAGCAGCTTCATGGGAGCCCCGTCTCGATTGTCGAGTTATTGCGCGCGCTTGTAGCAGGGGGCGCGCGCAAGTCCACCCTGCGGGGGTGCGACACGGCGGATCGCAAATGACGCCCTGCCGAACCGTCGGGCGCGGAAGCTGTTAAGAAGCACGTCGTCCAGATCCGAAGCGGAGGCCGACGGCCCATGAGCGCCGCCAAACTGTTCACGCCGATCCAGATCGGGGGCCTTGCGCTCGACAACCGCATCGTGATCGCGCCCATGTGCCAGTACTCCGCCGAAGATGGGCGGATGACCGACTGGCACCTCATCCACCTGGGCCACCTGGCGCTGTCCGGCGCGGCCCTGCTGACCATCGAGGCGACCGCCGTCGCGCCGCAGGGCCGGATCACCTATGCCGACGTTGGGCTCTGGTCCGACGAGACCGAGACAGCCATGCGCCGAATCCTGGAAGGCGTCCGGCGCTGGTCGGACATTCCGATCGCGATCCAGCTCGCCCATGCCGGGCGCAAGGCCTCCACCGAGAAGCCCTGGAAGGGCGGCGCCCAGATCGCGCCGGACGCGCCCGGCGGCTGGCAGACGGAAGCGCCTTCCGCGATCCCCTTCCTGGAACGCGACGCCGCGCCGATGAGGCTGGACGCGCCGGGGCTGGAGCGGATCAAAGCGGCCTTTGTGGCGGCTGCCAGGCGCGCGGCGAACCTCGGGCTCGAGGCCGTGCAGCTGCACGGCGCGCACGGCTATCTGCTGCACGAGTTCCTGTCACCGCTGTCCAATCGGAGAGATGACGTCTACGGCGGCTCCCTGGAGAACCGTATGCGGTTCCCCCTGGAGGTTTTCGAGGCGGTTCGGGCCGTGTTCCCCGCGGCGAAGCCGGTGAGCTTCCGCGTTTCCGGCACGGATTGGGCTGAAGGCGGCTGGGATATCGGCCAGACGGTGGCGCTCGCCAGGGCGCTGGAGGCGCGCGGCTGCGCCGCCATCCACGTCTCGAGTGGCGGCCTCACGCCCGGGCAGCAGATCCCGGTGGGGCCCAGCTATCAGGTCCCGCTGGCGCGCGCGGTCAAGGCGGAGGTCTCCGTGCCCGTGATCGCAGTGGGCCTGATCACCGAGTTCGAGCAGGCCGAGGCCATCGTCTCGACGGGCGACGCGGACATGATCGCGCTCGCCCGGGCCATGCTCTACGACCCGCGTTGGCCCTGGCATGCGGCGGCGCACTTCGGCGCTCAGGTGAAGGCGCCTCACCAGTATCTGCGCTCGCAGCCGCGCCAGTTCCGGGAGCTCTTCGCGGTGCGCGCGGACGACTGAGCGACATTGGAGGACATCATGGAAGTCGGCTTCATCGGCCTGGGCGCAATGGGCGCTGGCGTCGCGGAAAACCTGCTCAAGGCCGGCCACAAGGTGTATGCCTGGAACCGCTCGCCTGGACCCGCCCAGGACCTGGCCGCAAAAGGGGCGACTGCGGTCGGCGGCCCGGGCGAGGCCTTCCAGGCCGACGTGGTGTTCTCGATGCTCGCCGACGATGGCGCGGTGGAGGCGGTGGTGCTGACTTCGGGGGCGCTCGACCAGGCTCGCAAGGGGCTTGTTCACGTGAACCTCGCCACCATCTCGGCCGCGCTCGCTGAGCGGTTGGAGGCGGCGCATGACAAGCGCGGCCTGGGCTATGTGGCTGCGCCGGTGCTCGGCCGCCCGGACGTGGCCGCGGCCGGCCAGCTGAACGTGCTCTGCGCCGGGAAGCCGGAAGCGGTGACACGCGTGAGGCCCCTGATCGAGAGCTTCGCCAAGGCGGTCTGGCCGGTGGGCGACGAGGCGGTTCGGGCAAACGTGGTCAAGCTCGCCTGCAACTTCGCACTCGCCAGCATGATCGAGACATTGGGCGAAGCGGGCGCCCTGGTGGCGGGCTATGGGGTCGATCCGGCGCGCCTCTACGAGGTGATGACCGGAACGCTGTTCGACGCGCCCGCCTACAGGACCTATGCGCCGCTGATCGCGCAGCGGAAGTTCTCTCCGCCCGGGTTCAAGCTGCCGCTCGGACTGAAGGACGTCCGGCTGGCGCTCGCTGCGGGCGAGGCGCATCACACGCCGCTGCCCATCGCCTCGGTTCTGCGCGACAGCTTCCTCGAAGCGATCGCCGCCGGCGATGGCGACAAGGACTGGGCGGCGCTGTCGGCCGGCGCGTTCCGTCGAAGCGGACAAATGTAGGGCGTCTGGCTCGCCTGCTGGTTTCCGTCAGCCCTTCCAGTCGCTGTCGCCTCGCGGTTAACTGAGCCTTGGACGGCGAGGGCAGGATGAGCACGGCGATCCACGAGGTCCGACTCCCGTTAACCGGCGGCTGTGTCTGCGGCCAGCTGCGGTATGACCTCACCGGCGCACCGCTCCTCGCCTACGCATGCCATTGTCACAACTGCCAGAAACGATCCGGCTCAGCATATGCGCTGACGGTCGTGATCCGGCGGGCAGACCTGCGGGTGATGGGCGTAGTTGATGCGCAGCGCGCGCACGACCTCTCTGGCCGGGAACTGGAGCACAGCTTCTGCCCAAAGTGCCGCGGCCGCGTTTGGGTGCATGCGATAGCCGCGCCTGATTATGCAAGCCTCAGGGCAGGGACCTTCGACGATACGGGCTGGATCGTTCCCATCGCCCAGGCGTGGGTGGAGAGCGCGCTCCCCTGGGCAGTGATGCCCGGTGTGAAGGTGGCGCCCCCAGAGGGGCTCGACTTCTACGCACTCGGCGAGGAGTGGCGGGCGAGCGCGCCGCGGTTCGTGGCGGAGGAAGCGTCCGCGCCGATCAGGTCAGCATGATCGCCGAGACCAGACGTCCGTAGTCCGGTTCGCCACGCCTGAAGGCGCGGCGATTGGAGAAGAACCACGCCTCATCCGCGCAGGTGTCGCGGCCGAGCCACTCGCATTGCGTGACGCCCGCGGCCTCCAGCCGGGAGATCACGAAGGCAGGCAGGTCGAACATGCGCTTGTCGTCGCTTGCGCCGGCTTCGAAGAACCGGCCGAACGCCGGATCGGCGCGCACGAACTCGGCGCGGAACTCCAGCCCCACCTCATAGGAGGCCGGTCCGATGCAGGGGCCGACGGCCGCGCGCAGCCACTTGCGGCTGGCGCCCAGGCCCTCCATTCGGCGCACCGTCGCCTCGACGACGCCGCCCAACGCGCCGCGCCAGCCCGCATGGGCGGCGGCCACGACGCGCGCCTCGGGATCGGCGATCAGGATCGGCGCGCAGTCGGCGGCGAGCGCGGCGCAGAGCACGCCCGCGGTGGCGCTGACCACCGCGTCGGCCTGCGGCGGACCGACTGGCCAGGGGCCGTCGGCGACCAGCGCCGTCGCCGAATGGACCTGATAGGCCGTCACCAGGGCTTCGGCGCCGAAGTGCGCGGCCACGCGGCGCCGGTTCTCGGCCACGGCCTCGGGAGCGTCCTTCGAGCCGACGCCCACGTTCAGGCTCTCGTAGATGCCTGTCGAGACGCCACCCTGGCGCGTGAAGAAGCCGTGGCGGACCCCGGGAAGGTCCAGGAGGCGCGACGTCAGAACGGGAAGCGCGGCCATCAGGCCTCCTCGAACGCGGGCGGCGTCCAGCCCGCCGAATGGATGCAGGCGGCCTTGAAGAGTTCGCCCATCTGGTCGGCCGCCACCAAGCGGTTGAGCTGCCGGCCGATGATCGGCGCCTTGTCCGGCCGAGCCCCGACGAGGGCCTCGGCGCGCAGGCCGACGCCCATGCGGGCCAGGAACTCGCCTTGCGGAAGGATCGCGGTTTCCGCGCCCTGCGCCCGGGCGGCCTCCAGGACGGCCGGGAAGTCGGCGTGCACGGTGAGGTCGGCGCCGCCGGGGCAGGCGAGCGGATCGACTTTCGCGTGGCGCTGAAGCGCCTGCAGGGTGTCGCCGAAACC
>JAGWSE010000385.1 GCA_028869395.1 Alphaproteobacteria bacterium
ACCGGCGCCTCCGCGTGGACGGCCCCGGGTCGCCCAGGCGATCAGCCGGGTGTAGGCGAGCGCCGCTGCGCCGGCCACCAGGCCCATCCCGACCGCCCAGCCGAGCTGTGGCAGCGAGAGCCTGTAGGCAGGCGTGTCGTAGGTGGGCTGCGCCGGCAGCAGCAGCCACGAGGCGGCCGCCCCCAGGATCGAGGCGGCGAGCGCCGGCAGCGCCACCGGCAGGGTAAGCGTCCCGAGCAGCACCTCGATGGCGAACAGGGCCCCGCCCACCGGCAGGTTGTAGGCCGCCGCCAGCCCCGCGCCCGCCCCGCAGGCGGTGAGCAGGCGCCGCTCCGGCGGTGAGAGGCGCCGCGCGCTCGCCAGCAGGTGCGCGATCACCGCGCCGGTCTGCTTCAGCGCGCCCTCGCGCCCGAGCGCCGCGCCCAGGGCCACGATCGCGATCGACAGAACCGACCGGGCCAGCGTCTTCAGCGGCGGGCTTTCCCCGGCGCGGAACCAGATGGAGACCGTCAGCTCCAGCGCGTGGCCGCCCTTGCGCGCCCGCAGGATCAGCAGCCCCGCCGTTACCAGCACGCCCGCCAGGAGCACCACGACGATCCGGCGCAGCGGCGAGGCGGCCGCGACGGCGGCGACGAAACCGCCGGTCTCATAGCTCCACGCCAGGTGCTGCAGCGCATGGAAGAGGCGCATCAGCAGCCCGCCGGCGAGGCCCGCGCCCACGCCGGTGATCGCCACCAGCGCCCAGAAGGTGGGCGAGCTTTCGATGCGCCGCCGGGGAACGACGTTGGCCTGCGGATGCATGCCACAAGAACCGCGGCGAGCCGCTCGCGTTGCGCGACGCCGCCGCGCCGGGCGAGGAAGGCCCTCTCAGGCGCGCCGGATCAACGCGCCGGCGGCTCCTCGCCCACCACCGACACCCGCTCGCCGTAGCGCGAGTACGGGTAGTAGTCCCACACCGCCTGGTGCTGGGTGCAGCGGTTGTCCCACATCGTCAGCGTGTTCGGCTCCCACCGCACGCGGCAGTGCAGCTTCGGCTCGCGCCGCAGCAGGTCGAAGCACATGTCGAGGATGGCGCGGCTCTCCCAGCGCTGCACACCGACGATGTGCGTGGTGAAGCCGGAGTTCACGTAGAGCACCTCGCGGCCGGTCACCGGGTGGCGCGTGATCACCGGGTGCTCGTGGCGCGGATAGCCGCCCTCCGGGGGCGTCGAGCGATAGTTGCCGATGTAGGGCATGGCGCCGTCGTGGACGGCCGTGAGCCCCTCCAGGAACGTACGCATCGGCGGCGAGAGCATCTCGCAGGCCATGTACATGTTGGCGAACAGCGTATCGCCGCCGCCGCACTCCGGCGTCTGGGTGATGTAGAGCAGCGAGCCCAGCGGCGGGATCGCGTCGCAGCTGACGTCGGTGTGCCAGCCCTCGCCCGCCGTGTAGGCGGACTTCGCCGTGGTCTTCACCACCAGGATCTCGGGGTCCTGGTCGGGACGTCCGTGGTGCATCGGGTGCACGTGCAGCCGGCCGAAGTGACGGCCGAAGGCCTTGTGCGCCTCGCGATCCAGGTGCTGGTCGCGGAACACGAGCACCAGCCAGTCCGCCCAGGCCTGCTTCACATCGGCGATCTGCTGCTCGCTCAGCGGCTTCGACAGGTCGAGGCCCCTGATCTCCGCCCCGATGTGCGGCGAGATCGGCTGCACCTTGAAGCTTGCGTATTCGGTGCGGCGCGTCTCCTCGATGGGAACGTGCTTGGACAGGACGGCGACAGTCACGGGCGTAACCTCCGGGGTGGGCGGCGCGGGTTTCCCCCGCGTCTTGTCCCCAGAATTCGCCTCTCCGGCGCGCGAGTCCAGCGCTCAGACGCGACCGATGATTTCCGAACTGCAAAAGATGACGCCAGCGTCACCTTGTTCGGCGGCCCGGGAAAGGGCATGATCGCCCCTCAAGACGCGGTCACCGACGGGGGCCGCCAGGAGGAACTCCCATGGACGACGGCTCCCTCGACCTGAAGCGCGCCGCGCGCGACGCCGCCTATTCGATGCCCATCGAGGAGATCAATCCGGTCGACCCGGAGATGTTCCGCAACGACACCTGGCATCCCTATTTCGAACGCCTGCGCAAGGAGAACCCGGTCCACTGGGCGGTCTCCGAGGAGGAGCAGGTCGGCGGCTACTGGTCGGTGACCCGCTACAACGACATCATGGCGGTCGACACCAACCACCAGGTCTTCTCGTCGGTCCCCACCATCGTCCTGCCCGATCCGGACGAGGACTTCACGCTTCCGATGTTCATCGCGATGGACCCGCCCAAGCACGATGAGCAGCGCAAGACCGTCAGCCCGATCGTGGCCCCGCCGAACCTCGCCCGCCTCGAACCCATCATCCGCGAGCGCGCCGCCAAGATCCTCGACGACCTGCCCATCGGCGAGGAGATCGATTGGGTCGACAAGGTCTCCATCGAGCTCACGACCATGACGCTCGCCACCCTCTTCGACTTCCCGTGGGAGGACCGCCGCAAGCTCACCCGCTGGTCGGACGTGGCGACCGCTGCGCCGGAGAGCGGCATCTTCGGCACCACCGATCCGGAGGAGGCCGAGCAGATCCGCCGCGGCGAACTGTTCGAGTGCGTCGACTATTTCACCCGGCTCTGGAACGAGCGCGTCAACGGCCCGCCCGGCCACGACCTGATCTCCATGCTGGCGCACGGCGAGTCCACCAAGGACATGGACCGCATGGAGTACCTGGGGAACCTGATCCTGCTGATCGTGGGCGGCAACGACACCACCCGCAACACCATCTCCGGCTCGATCTACGCGCTCAGCCAGAACCCGGACCAGGAGAAGATCCTGCGCGAGAACCCGGGCCTGATCCCCAACATGGTCTCCGAGACGATCCGGTGGCAGACGCCGCTCGCCTACATGCGCCGCAGCGCGCTGGAGGACACCGAGATCGCCGGCCAGAAGATCAAGAAGGGCGACAAGGTCGCCATGTGGTACCTCTCCGGCAACCGTGACGAGACGGTCATCGACCGGCCGAACGACTACTGGATCGAGCGGCCGCGCGTGCGCCAGCACCTCTCCTTCGGCTTCGGCATCCACCGCTGCGTCGGCAATCGCCTGGCGGAGCTCCAGCTGAAGATCATCTGGGAGGAGATCCTCGCGCGCTTCCCGAAGATCGAGGTCGTGGGCCCGCCGAAGCGTGTCTTCTCCTCCTTCGTGCACGGCTACGAGCACCTGCCCGTGGTGATCCCGACGCGGAACTGATCTTCCCACCCTCTCCCTTGGCGGGAGACGGAGGCGAGGGAGCCGGCAAGATCGCGGCGTGACATGAAGTTGACGGCGCGCTGCGGCGGAGCTTTTCTGCATGCCCAGGGTCGGGGGACCTCGGGAGGATGCCATGAAAGTCCGCTATCTCGTCATCGGCGCTGTCGCCGCCGTCGGCCTCGCCGGCGCCGCCTCGGCCGCCGAGACGACGCTGCACGCCACCCTGTCCGGTCCGGGCGGCGGCTCCGGCACGGCCACGGTCAAGGTGGACGAAGCCAAGAAGCAGGTCTGCTGGGACCTCTCCGTGAAGGGTCTCAAGGACGTCACGGCCGCCCACATCCACAAGGGCGCCGCCGGGATGAACGGCCCGCCCGTCGTGCCATTCACCAAGCCGAGCGACACCGGCGGCAAGGGCTGCGCCACCGCCAAGGACGACGTCGCCAGGGACCTCGTCGCCAATCCCGCCAACTACTACGTCAACGTCCACACCAAGGCAGAACCCGCCGGCGCGATCCGCGGTCAGCTCGCCAAGTAAGCGGAACCATCGGAGCTGGGGCTCAAAGCCCCAGCACCATCTGGCCATGATGCTGTGGTCCGCTGCGGCAATTCGCATAAACGGTTGTGAATCATTCTATTTTTTATACTCGCCAGACCTCACTTCGGCTTGCCAGGTCACAAATAGGTCACAGCGAGGGAGTGGCGCTTGGCGAAGGGACGCGCCGCGCCTGTCTATTACCAGATCTGCAATTTTGGTAATAGACAAAGCGCCCGGCCCCTGACTATAACCAATTCTGCGAAACTGGTAATAGTCCCATGAAGCCGCTCGACCGCAGCTACGGCGTGCTCTACTCCGAACTGGCCCAGCGGGCCCTCGACGCCGCTTTCTCCTCGGACTTCGACATCGAGGGCCGCTTCGTCTCCCAGGCGGTGGACGGACGCCGCTACTGGTACTTCGACACCGCCAAGGACGACGGCAAGGGCAAGCACCGCCGCTATGTCGGCCCCGTCGACGATCCCGAGATCACCCAGCGGGTCGAGACGTTCAAGGATCTCAAGGCGGACCATCGCGCGCGGCGCAAGCTGGTCTCCACCCTGGTCCGGGAGGCCCATCTCCCCCGGCCCGATCCCATGACCGGCGAGGTGGTACAGGCCTTGGCGCAAGGCGGCTTCTTCCGCCTGCGTGGCGTCCTCGTGGGCACGGTCGCCTACCAGGCCTACAGCCCCCTGCTCGGCGTGCGGCTGCCCGAGGCCAGCCTGCAGACGGCGGACGCCGACTTCGCCCAGTTCCATTCCATCTCGGCCGCGGTGCAGGACGGCATGCCGCCGATGCTGGAGCTGCTCCGCACGGTCGATCCCACCTTCCGCGACATCCCCCACGCCGCCGACAACCGCCGCTCCACGGCCTTCGTGTCGCGGTCCGGCTTCCGGGTGGAGTTCCTGACACCGAACACCGGCTCGGCCGACCACGACGGCGCGCCCGCCGCCATGCCCGCGCTCGGCGGCGCCGCCGCCCAGCCTCTGCGCTTTCTGGACTACCTGATCCACGAGCCGGTGCGAGCGGTCCTGCTCCACGGCGCGGGCGTCCCCGTGCTCGTCCCCGCGCCCGAGCGCTTCGCCGTGCACAAGCTCATCGTCGCCGCCCGCCGACGCCTCGACGGCGACAGCGCGGCCAAGGCCCTGAAGGACCTGCAGCAGGCCACCAGACTGATCGAGGCGCTCCTCACCCTTCGCCGCGCCGACGACCTCA
>JAGWSE010000386.1 GCA_028869395.1 Alphaproteobacteria bacterium
GTTGGCATGCCGCTCGAGCCGGGACAAGCCGATGTCGCGTGGCCGTGCAACAACGAGCACAAGTACATCGTGCACTTCCCCGAAACGCGTGAAATCCAGTCCTACGGGTCCGGTTACGGCGGCAACGCCCTGCTCGGCAAGAAGTGCTTCGCGCTCCGGATCGCGTCGGTCATGGCGCGCGACGAGGGCTGGCTGGCCGAGCACATGCTGATCCTGAAGCTGACGTCGCCCGAGGACACCGTGAAGTACGTGGCTGCGGCCTTCCCGAGCGCCTGCGGCAAGACCAACATGGCCATGCTGATCCCGACGCTGCCCGGCTGGAAGGCCGAAACGATCGGCGACGACATCTGCTGGATGCGGTTCGGCGAGGATGGCCGCCTCTATGCCGTCAACCCGGAAGCCGGCTTCTTCGGCGTGGCGCCCGGCACCGGAATCGAGACGAACAAGAACGCCATCGACGCCCTGCACGCCAACTGCATCTTCACCAACGTGGCCCTGACCGACGACGGCGACGTCTGGTGGGAAGGCCTCACCGGCGAGCCGCCGGCCCATCTCACCGACTGGCGCGGCGCCGACTGGACGCCGGCGAGCGATACGCCCGCGGCGCATCCGAACGCCCGCTTCACCGCGCCGGCCAGCCAGTGTCCGGTCGCGGCGTCCGAATGGGAAGATCCTGCGGGCGTGCCGATCTCGGCCATCCTGTTCGGCGGCCGCCGCGCCTCGGCGGTGCCGCTGGTCACGGAAGCCCGAGACTGGCGGCACGGCGTGTTCATGGCTTCGAACGTGGCCTCCGAGGGCACGGCCGCGGCTGAGAACAAGATCGGCGAACTGCGCCGCGACCCGTTCGCGATGCTGCCCTTCTGCGGCTATCACATGGGCGACTACTTCGCCCACTGGCTCGCCATGGGCGAGAAGACCGAGCCGGAGAAGCTGCCGCGCATCTACTTCGTGAACTGGTTCCGCAAGGACGAAAGGGGCAAGTTCGTGTGGCCGGGCTTCGGCGAGAACAGCCGCGTGCTGAAGTGGATCGTCGAGCGTATCGAGGGCCGCGCGGGCGCCGTCGAAACGCCGATCGGACGGGTGCCTTCGCGCGACAGCCTGGACGTGGAAGGCCTGGGGCTCACCGAGGACCAGCTCGACCTGCTGCTCAGCGTCGACCCGGCGGTCTGGGCCGAGGAAGCCGCGCTGATCAAGCCGCACTACGACAAGTTCGGCGATCGGCTGCCGGAAGGCCTGTGGGCGGAACACCAGGCGCTTCTGCAGCGGCTGCAGGCGGCGCAGCGTTCGCCGGCCATGGAGGCGGCCGAGTAGGGCTCCGAGCTTTCGGAGCGTCTTTACCGAGCGTCACCGGATTCTCTCCGCCCTCAAGGTGTGCCAGAAGGGGCGGCAAGACCCGCAGCGCGCGCGGCCAGATTCGGAGAGTTCGTGCGTCCCGAGAAGCCGACGGCAAACTTGCGTCGGGCGAGCGTCCCATGGGCCGCCCTGGCGGCCGCCGTGGCCCTGGCGGGCTGCGCGACCGTTCCCGGACCGACCGGACCGGGAGCGGCGGCCGTCGCGCCGCCGGGAACGGGCGCCCACCACGATCCCTTCCAGCGGATGAACCGGGGTCTGTTCGCCCTTGGCGAGGCCCTCGATCGAACGTTCGTGCGTCCGGTGATGGCCGTCTACCACAGGGTCGCGCCGCGCCCGGTGCGCCATGCGGTGCACAACGTCGTGCAGAACCTGGACGAGCCGGTGGTTTTCCTGAACGACGTCCTGCAGGTCCATCCGAAAGCGGCGGCGACCACGGCGGTGCGGTTCTTCGCCAACTCCACGGTGGGGGTCGGCGGCATCTTCGATGCGGCCTCGACCGCAGGCCTGGAGCATCATGACAACGGCTTCGGCTCGACGCTCGGGCGATATGGCGTCGGGACCGGCCCCTACCTCTACATTCCGGTGTTCGGGCCCACGACGCTCCGTGACGCGGTGGGCGACGGTGTCGACTGGTTCACCGACCCCTTCGCGCTCGCCAACACCAGCAAGGCCCGAGCGTTCGACTGGACCCGCACGGTGGTCAGTCTGCTCGACGAGCGCGAGCAGGCGGACGAGGAACTCCGCGCATTGCAGTCCACGTCGGTGGATCCGTACGCGAGCCTGAGGTCCGTCTACTTCCAGTCGCGCGCGGCGGAGGTCAACGGGGCGGGCGCCACCGAACTGGAGCCGCTGCCGGCGTTTCCCGACGCGCCGGAAACCGCGCCCCCTTCCGCGGCCACGCCTGAGCCGCAGGCCGCTGAGCCGCCGTCGCCGGCGCCAGAGCCGACTTCGACCCAGGCGCCTGGCCACGAGCCGGCGCAGACGCCAGCCGAGCCGCCGGCGCAGCCAGCGCCCTCGACGCCTTGAAAGCCACCGGCGTGGGCGCGGCATCAATCTCGGGCCTGGTCGCCCTGGCGTGCCGGAGGGCGCGACTGGTCGTCGTCACCGTCCTGATCGCGGCCATGGCCGCGGCCGCCTACGTGGCGACCCACTTCTCGGTCCACACCGAGATCGCGGCCCTGATTCCCGCCGACACCCCCTGGCGGGTGCACGAGGCGGCGCTCGAGAAGGCGTTCGTCACCCAGTCCGACGACATCGCGGTGGTGATCGACGGCAAGACGCCGGAGCTCGCCGAGGCGGCCGCGGCCAGGCTCTCGTCCAAATTGCAGGCGCGGAGGGACCTGTTCGTCTCCGTGGAGCGTGTGACGGCGGGCCCCTTCTTCGACCGCGAGGGGCTGCTGTACGCCTCGGAGGACGAGGTGCGGGAGACGACCGCGGCGCTGATCCGCGCCCAGCCGCTGCTCGCGCCCGTGGCGGCCGATCCCAGCCTGCGCGGCGTCATGACCAGCCTGTCCACCGCCGCCCAGGGCGTGGCGGGGGGGGAGGCGAGCGCCGCCGACCTGAAGACCCCGCTCGGGGCCATCGCCGACGCCGTCGACGGCGTCGAAGCCGGGCGCCCGGTGTGGTTCTCCTGGCGGGCGCTGATTGCGGGCCATGCGCTCGACCCGGACGACAGCCGCCAGATCATCGAGATCATCCCCCGCGCGGACGACCACGGCTCCGATCCCGGTGCGGCAGCCATGGCGATGATCCGGTCCCAGGCGGCGCAGCTGCATCTCGACCCGGCCGACGGCGTGACGATGCGCCTCACGGGGGAGATCCCCATGGAAGTCGAAGAGCTCGCGACGCTGAGCGAGGCGACGGGCCCGATCGCCATCGGGACGCTGATGGTGGTGCTGGTGATCCTCTGGTTCGCGGTGCGCTCGCCCAGGATCGTAGGGGCGATCCTGGCGACCGTCCTGGCCGGGCTGGCGATCACCGCGGCCTTCGGGCTGGCCGCCTACGGCCGCTTCAACCTGATCTCGGTGGCCTTCATGCCGCTGTTCGTCGGCCTGGGTGTCGACTTCGCCATCCAGTTCTGCGTGCGATACCGCGCCGAGGCGCTGGCCGAGCCGGACGTGCGAAAGGCGCTGGCGAAGGCCGGGGCGGGCGCGGGCCGCGGCCTGACGCTCGCCGCCGCGGCGACCGGCCTCGGCTTCCTGGCGTTCCTGCCCACCCGCTACAAGGGGGTGTCTGAGCTGGGCCTGATCGCGGGAGTCGGGATGGGCGTGGCCTTCGTCCTGGCGCTCACCTTCCTGCCGGCGCTGATCACCTGGATCGGCGCGCGCAGCGCCGCCGAGGAGGTGGGACTGCCCGCCCTGCGCAACGCCGACGGGCCGCTGCAGGCGCGCCGGCGGGCGATCGTGGCGGCCGCCGCCATCCTGGGCCTGTTGTCGCTAGGTCTCTTCCCGAGCCTGCAGTTCAACTTCGACCCGCTTCGCCTGCGCAACCCGAAGACCGAGTCGGTCTCGACCTTCCTCCAGCTCTCCGCCGACCCGGACACCAATCCGAACACGCTGGATGTGCTCATGCCCAACGAAGCGGCGGCGCAGGCCCTGGCCGACAAGCTGTCACGCCTGCCGCAGGTGCAGCAGGCGATCACCTTGCAGACGCTGATCCCGCCGGATCAGGCCGCCAAGCTCGCCATCATCCAGGACGCGGACCTGCTGCTCGATCCCACCGTCAATCCCTTCGACGTGGCGACGCCGCCGAGTGACGCGGAAGTGGTTCAGAGCCTTCGCGACACCGCCCAGGCGCTGACCTCCGCCGCCGCGAGCCCCGCCGGGGCCCCGGTCCGCGCCGACGCGCTGCGCCTGGCCAAGGGGCTCCAGGCGGCGGCGGCCGGCCCGCCCGCCCTGCGCGAACGCCTTCAGGCCACGCTGATCGGAGGACTGCCGGTGGCGCTCGGCCAGGTGCGGGCGATGCTAACGGCCGAGCCGATCACCGAGGCGAGCTTGCCTGCGCAGCTGAAGAGCGACTGGGTCGCCGCCGACGGCCAGGCGCGCATCCAGGTCCTGCCCTCCGGCGATCCGAACAACCCGCGCGTGATCCACCGCTTCGTCCAGGCGGTGCGGGCGGTCGCGCCCGACGCGACGGGAACGCCGCTGGACATCGCCGACACACGGAGCCTGATCCTGGGCGCCTTCGGCCAGGCGGCGCTGCTCTCGATCGCGGCGATCGTCGCCTTGCTCGTCGTCGCGCTCAGGAGCCCCAAGGCGGTGGCCCTGACCCTCGTACCGATCGTGCTGACCGCGATCCTGACCGTGGCCTCGTGTGTGTTGCTCGGCCAGGACATCAACCTCGAGAACCTGATCGCGCTCCCGCTGCTGCTGGGGATCGGCGTGTCGTTCAACATCTACTTCGTCGTGGCGTGGTTCGCCGGGGAGCGGGCGCTCCTGCGGTCCAGCCTGACGCGCGCGATTCTCTACAGCGCGCTGACCACCGGCGCCTCGTTCGGGGCGCTCAGCCTTTCACAGCATCCCGGCACGGCGAGCATGGGGATCCTGCTTCTGATCTCGCTTTTCTGGACCTTGGTGGCGACGCTCATCGTGCAGCCCGCGGTCCTGGGGCTGGCCACCGACGCGACGGCCGAGCCGGTCAGCGCATCTTCGCCGTGAGCTCGTTCAGACGGGCGACGAGCGCGGGCGCGCCGCCGGAGGCCAGGACGCCCGCGAAATCGGCCCGCTCGGTGGCAAGCTGGCTCACGCCTTCGTAGTAGACGTCGATCACCTTCCAGACGCCGCCATACTGGCGCAGGCGGTAGTTGACGGACGAGCGGTCGTGGGGGTCGACGATCTGCGACTTCACGAGCTTGTCGGGGCCGCGGGTCTGGACAGCGGGATCGACCAGGCACTTCTGGCCGGTGTAGCTGTCGAACTCCTGGGCGTACCGCGCCGCCGTGTGGCGTGTCAGCGCGGCGGTGAGCTGGGTGCGCTGGGCGGGTGGGATCTTCGCCCACTGAGGTCCGATGGCGAATTCGGCCATCATCGAAATCTCGAAATTCTGTTCGACGACGGGCTGGATCCGGTGGGCCCGGGCCTGCAGGCCGCCGGAGGGCGTGTCCTTCACCGCCTCTACAACTCCGTTGCAGAGCGCCTCGACGCGGGCGGCGGCGGGGTCTGCCGGTGCGGCGCGCGCGACGCCGAAGGGTGCAAGACCGATGGCCGCGATCGCCGCGGCCGCGAACATTCTACGCATGATCTGCAGAACTCTCTTGTGGCGGACCAACAGCCCCCACGCGGCTGACTACAGCCTGAACGCAGCGGCGAAAACCACCCAATGCGTGAAGTCAGCTCGACGTCACCACCCGAAGGGCGGGCGCGGAGCCCGCCTTCTCACCTCGGATCTGGGCGACGAGTTCGAAGATGACGCTGCGGACCGCCTCGTCGTCGCCGCCTTCGGCCAGCTTCTCCAGCTGCGTCACGTGGGTGGCGGTGATGCGGAGCGCCGAGGGCGAGACGACCTCCAGAACCTTGGGCGCGCAGGGCTGGGCGCGCTCGGTCTCGTCGAGCAGGGCTTCGGTGAGCTTTTCGCCGGAGCGCAGGCCGATGACCTGGATCTCGATGTCCTTGCCGGGCGTGCGGCCGGAGAGGGCGATCATCTGGCGGGCGAGATCCATGATCCGCACGGGCTCTCCCATCTCCAGGATGAACAGGCGCGCCGTCTGGCCGGCCTCTCCGTCGGCGCTGGTGGCGGTGGCGTGCAGGACGAGCTGGGCGGCTTCCGGAATGGTCATGAAGAAGCGCGCCATCTCCGGATGGGTGACGGTGACCGGGCCGCCGCGCTCGATCTGCGACTTGAAGATCGGCACGACCGAGCCGGCGGAGCCCAGGACGTTGCCGAAGCGCACCGCCGAGAAGCGTGTGCCGTTGGACGATTGCTGCGCCTGGATAACCGCCTCGGCGAGGCGCTTGGTCGCTCCCATGGCGTTGGAGGGATCGACCGCCTTGTCTGTGGAGATCAGCACCATCTGGGCTGCGCCGCAGGCCTTGGCGGCCTCGGCGACGTTCCAGGTGCCGATCACGTTGGTGAGCACGCCTTCGGCAGGATGGCGCTCGACCATCTGCACGTGCTTGAGGGCGGCGGCGTGGAAGACCAGCTCGGGCTTTTCCTGCTCGAACACGGCGCTGAGCCGGTCGGCCTTGCGCACGTCGCACAGGACGGCGGCGCAAGACAGCTCCGGGTGCCGGTCGGCGATCTCGCGGTCGATCTCGAAGAGGGCGGTCTCCGAGGAATCGAGAAGCGTCAGGTGCGCGCAGTTGAAGGCGGCGGCCTGGCGGCAGAGTTCGGAGCCGATGGAGCCGCCGGCGCCGGTGACCAGGACGCGCCGGCCACGGATCAGGGCGCCGACCGCGCCGCGGTCGAGTTCGATGGGATCGCGCGCCAGCAGTTCCTCGATGTTGATGTCCCGCATCGGCACGAGGTTCACGCCCTCGTGGTGGGCAAGTTCGACGATCGAGGGCAGGCGCAGCAGGCGTACGCCGTCGTTCTTGAGCTGGCCGAGCTGGTCGGCTGTCAACCCTTTCAGTCGCGCCGGCTCCTCGAGGAACAGGACCGCGCGCGGATACCGGTTCCACCGACGCAGGTCCGCCAGCGCTTGGTCGAGGTTTTCGAGGTGGTCGATGATACAGACCCCGCGCACCTGCTGGCCCACGTCGCGCGCCTCGACGCCGACGATTCCGACGGGGCTGAATGTGCGATCATGGCTTCGCGAGACGTCGCGCAGGTAGGTGTCGGCCAGGGAGGCCGGGCCGATGAGCAGCAGCGACGGCGCGCCGGCGACCCGGTCGCCCAGGGTCTTCAGCGGCGAGAAGGACTGGAAGACACGCTCGTGCAGGGCGCGACGCAACACGCGCACGCCCATGGATGCCATCATCTGGAACAGCGGCGCCATGACCAGCGTCGAGCGCGGCACGCCGCGGGCGCGGTCGAGCACGAAGACCCAGACCAGGAAGACGCCGACCGTGAGCAGCGCGATGCGCGCGAGCACCAGCGCGTCGGGGATAGAGACATAGCGCCAGGGCGAGAGTTCGCGCCGGAAGAGGACGGTGAAGCCGCCGGCCAGGGCGGCATAGAGCACGACGAGCTGGATCAGGGTGAGCGAGGGCAGGTCGCCGAAGCCGAAACTCGGGATCTTCAGCGGCGCGATGGCGTAGGCGAGCGCGAAGGCGGCCGCCGCCAGGACCACATCGGCCACGATCGTCTGGGCCCGAAACGCCACGCGGTCCATGGGCCGCACCCCGCTCGCCTTGCGATTCGCCAGCATAGCCACCGCAGTTATGACCGTCTCGTTGATCCGATGGGGTCCCGCGGTGGCGTGGCGCCCGGGCCCGGCCCGCTCGGACGCGCGAGGCGGCCTGGGCGGTGTCTCGGAAACCTTAGGAAGCGGCGGAGAGCGACGCAACGGAAAACCCCGCCCGTCTGCGACTTGGGACGGCGCGTCGCGGGAGGGGCGGATCAGACGAAGTCGGCCCGGCGGGGGGAGGAATCCGCCGGGCCGATCGGCTCGCGATCAGAAGAGAACGCCTGTCTCGACCATCGCGCGCGTCTGGGAATGCTTGTCGC
The DNA here is from genome assembly GCA_028869395.1 of Alphaproteobacteria bacterium. Taxonomy (GTDB): domain Bacteria; phylum Pseudomonadota; class Alphaproteobacteria; order Caulobacterales; family Caulobacteraceae; genus Phenylobacterium. The sequence continues at coordinate 7,957 of JAGWSE010000386.1, forward strand.
CGGCGGACCCGAAACCCGCGCCGGGGGCGGCCCCGCTGAGGCCGGTGTAGGAAACCTCTCCACGGATGAAGAAGGTCTTCAGCTGCCAGGTCGGCGTCAGTGTCAGCGACCAGGCGTCGCTGCCGGGACCGTAGAGCAGGCTCTGATCGCCCGAGGAGGAGGTGTACTCGGCTCGGCCGGCCAGACTGAACATCGGGCTGAACTGGTATTTCGCCAGCACCGCGCCGCCCCAGGTCGATCCGGAGGCGGGGAGGCCGGCCTTGGTGCTCGCCGGCGTGTGGCCGTACTGCAGGTAGGGGACGATCTGCCAGTTCCCCTGGGTGTGGGTCCAGATCAGGTTGAAGATGTCGCCGTTGTTCTGCGCCAGCGGCGTGGCGAAGCTCGACTTCGAGGTCTTCTGGAACTGAACCGAGCCCGCGAAGGCGACGGTGTCCTCCTTGCCGAGGGTGTAGGTGATCAGCGTCGAGCCGGTCGTGTAGCGGTTCGAGTAGTAGCCGTCGGTGATGGCGACCGACACCGCCCACGGACCGCTTGTGAGGTTGGCCTGCACGCCGCGGCTGATCGCCGGCTCCTGGTTCCACAGCAGGCCGCGGGCGATGTTCATGTTCTGGAAGGTGAAGGTGTATTCGGCCCCGATCAGGGTCGGCAGGATCCCCGCCTGGATGTTGAAGTTAGCGTTGGGAGCGATCTTGATGAAGGCCAGCGGCACATAGTGGTAGGTCAGGTCCGGCAGGTCGGACGCCTTGACGTACGGCGCGCCGAGCGAGGGCAGCGAATAGGCGCCGGCCTGGACGTAGAACTGGAAGACGCCGTCGGTCTTCTGGACCTCGAGCTGGGCGTTGGTCAGGTCGATCCGGCTATCCTTGTCCCCCGGGATCGAGTTGTCCTGTGACAGGCCCATGCCGGTGAGTTGGCCGGAGATGTAGATCTTTGAGCCGCCGATGCTCACCGAATAGGGCGTCGGATTGTTCGACAGCGGCCCGCTCATCGCCGGGCTCGCCAGTGCGTCGGCCTGGGCGGCCGAGGCGCCCGCAAGCCCCAGGGCGGCGGCGGCCGCGGCGGCCAACCAGGTCGTCTTCACGGAATTCATTATCGTCTTTCCCCTCGTTCTCCGGTCCTCAGGCCCGGGCGAACCCGGCGGCGGCCGTGCGCGCCCAGTGGTCCCGGCGCGACGAGGGCGAGCAACGAAAGCGGTCTGCCGTCCGGGGGTCGCGACGCGACTGCCTGAATTTCCGGCGCCGGGAGCTCAGGGCGCCATTCCGAATGGCGCCCATCGGAATAAGCGCGACCTAAAGGTCAGCGCGCGACGAGCGGCGCGTAACCCAGGTGCGAGCCCGCATCGACGAGCAGGGTCTCGCCGGTCACGTGGCGCGAAGCTGGCGATGCGAGGAAAACGGCGGCCGCAGCGATGTCCTCGGGGGTCGAGGCGGCCTTGAGCGGGGTCCCCGCGGCGGCGTTGGCCCGCACCCGCGCGGCGGCCTCCTGGCCCAGGCCCTTGCCGAACCAGGGCGTGTCGATGAATCCCGGGCAGACGGCGTTCACCCGGATCCGGGGCGCCAGCGCGCGGGCGAGCGACAAGGTCATGGTGTTCAGCGCGCCCTTCGAGGCGGCGTAGGGCACAGATGACCCGATGCCGGTGACGCCGGCGATCGAGGCGGTGTTGACGACGGCCCCGGCGCGCGGCGCCGCCTCGAGGAGGGCGCGGCAGGCGCGGACCATCTGGAAGGCGCCCACGACGTTCACGCCGTAGAGCCTCAGGAAGTCGTCGGCCGAGACGGCGTCGAGGTCGCCGTGGGCGGCGAAGGTGGTGGTGCCGGCGTTGTTGAACAGCGCGTCCACCCGCCCGAAAGGTCGGGCGGCCTCGGCGATCTTCCGGCAATCGGCGTCCTGCGCCACATCCCCCGGCGCCAGGACCGCCTTTGCGCCGTGCGCCTCCACCCGTCGGCCGGTCTCCTCGGCCTCGGCGGCGTTGTGGGCGTAGTTGATGACGACGGCTTCCGCCCCGCGGGCGGCGGTCTCCTCGGCGATGGCCCGTCCGAGCCCCGTCGAGGCCCCGGTCACCACCACGACGAACCCCTTGAAATCGTCCCCGGCCATGCGCGCCTCCCGTTGAACTCGCAGAATTCCTAGCGGGAAGCTTCGCCGCTGTCTCGGTTGCGGGCGGGGCGGCATAGGCGCTAAAGCGCCCGGAATGGACGAAACCCACCTGACGCAGCTCGGCCGCGATGTCCGGGGCTTCGCGAGCCCCGCGGAGGCGATCCTCGAGCGGGTCGCCAACCCGCAGAAGGGGCAGCTCTATCTCGCGCGGTTCACCATCCCGGAGTTCACGTCGCTCTGCCCGGTGACCGGCCAACCGGACTTCGCGCACCTCGTCATCGACTATGCGCCGGGCGACTGGCTGATCGAATCCAAGTCGCTGAAGCTCTATCTCGGCGCATTCCGCAACCATGGCGCGTTCCACGAGGACTGCACGGTCGCCATCGGTCGCAAGGTCGTGGAGACAGCCGAGCCCCGCTGGCTGCGGATCGGCGGCTACTGGTATCCGCGGGGCGGCATTCCGATAGACGTATTCTGGCAAAGCGGGCCGCCGCCGGAAGGCTTGTGGCTGCCGGACCAAGGCGTTCCAGCATACCGGGGGCGCGGCTAGGCATACGGCCGCGAACGTCGGCAACCGTGTCAGTCATGATGTCGGATAATACTGGTTTTTCGAAGTGAAGCCTTCGTATTCGCCGAACATGAATTCCTGAGCGCGAGCATCCGATCCGGCCAAGATTGCCCGACGGGACACTCTCCTCTGAGGCGAAAAGGCCCCGCTGCTGCCCCGCCGCGCCGCATAAGCGCTTTTCAAAGCCGGATAACGGGCATATATCTACAAGCGCCCAACTCTCCTCGGGCGTGTCACCTCAGGCCGGACGATGCGGTGCGTCGTCCGGCCGTCGTGTTTCTGGGCCTCCGTCTGACCATCGGCGTCAGCCTTTCCAGCGCGTGACGAGTGCGCCGACCTCCGGCCGTTCGCGCTCCAGCGGCGGTTCGCGCGGCGTGCCCAGCAGCATGAAGGCCGCGACGCGCTCCTCGGGCGCGAGGCCCAGGATCCGCTGCGCATCGGCGTCGTAGGAATACCAATCGGTGATCCAGTTCGCGCCGTAGCCCATGGCGAGGGCCGCGTAGAGGAACGTCGTGCAGACCGCGCCAGCCGACAGGCGCTGCTCCCACTCCGGGATGGGCGCCTCGGCCTTGGGCGAGGAGACCACGGCCACCGCCAGGGGCGGCGCCTTCAGCTTGGCGAGCTTGCCCGCGGATTGCCGGTCATCGCGGCCGAGCGCCAGCGCCTCCAGCCGCCCGGCGAAGCGGGCCTTGTCCTCGCCGCGGAGCACGATGAAGCGCCACGGCGCGAGCTTGCCATGGTCGGGCGCGCGCGTGGCGAGCCGCAGAAGCTGGTCGAGATCGGCCTCGCTCGGGGCTGGGTCGGTCAGGGTGAGCGCGGAGGCCGAGCGGCGGCGCGCCAGGAAGCGCAGCACCTCCGGCGCCGGCTGGAGGGGCAGGGCTTCCCCGAACTCGGGTGCGGCGGGCAGGGCGACGGTCACGGACGCCTCTTTCAGATTTCAGGAGACCGATGGGGCGGGCCTCTTTATGGGGGCGGAGAGGCCCACCGCAAGACGAGCGTTCCCTTTTCCCATGGCCGAAAAACCCGCCTGGCTGCGTCCGCACGGAAAACCGTGGGGGCGCGGCGCCCACCGCGTGGTGTTCGACAACCCCTGGATCCAGGTGACCGAGCACCAGGCGGTCGCACCGACCGGCCGGCCGGCGACCTACGGGGTGGTGAGCTTCAAGAACATCGCGACCGCCGTCCTGCCGCTGCACGAGGACGGGACCGTGACACTGGTGGGTCAGAACCGGTTCGCCCACGCCGACTACAGCTGGGAGTTGCCGGAGGGCGGGGCGCCGCTTCACGAGGACCCACTGGAGGGCGCCAAGCGCGAACTGGCCGAGGAGACAGGGCTCGTGGCCGCCGAATGGCGCGAGGTGCTGCGGACCCAGCTGTCCAATTCGATCACCGACGAGGTGGCGGTGGGATTCCTGGCGCTCGGGCTCTCCGAGGCGCCGAACGCCCAGCACAAGGACGAGACCGAGGACCTGGCGATCGTCCGCGTGCCGTTCCGCGAGGCGCTCGATGCGGCCCTGGCCGGGCATTTGCAGGACATGCTGACGGTGGCGATGCTGCTCCGCGCCTACCATATGGCCCGCGAAGGGGCTTTGCCGGGCGCGCTGGCGTCCGTCATGCTAGGATGAGGAGCCGCCGATGGGACGGGAGGACCCGATGAGCCAACGCCTGGAAATCGTCGATCCCGCCATCGCCCCACCGGTCTGGGCCGCGCTGCGCAACGAGGCGCAGGTCGCCGCGAAGACCGAATCCGCCCTCGCCAGCGTGCTCGCCGCGGTGATCCTGAACCACGACACCCTGGGCGACGCGCTGTCCTACCAGCTGGCCCGCAAGCTCGGCGACCAGGAGCTGCGCGGGATGACCATCCGCGACATCTGCGACGAGGCCTATCAGGCGCAGCCGGAGCTTTTGGCGATCGCCGAGGACGACCTGAAGGCCGTCTTCGAGCGCGACCCGGCCTGCAAGGGCTATGTGCAGCCCTTCCTGTTCTTCAAGGGCTTCCAGGCGCTGCAGGCCCATCGGGTGGCCCACTGGCTATGGTCCGAGGGCCGCGAGACGCTGGCCTTCTATTTCCAGAGCCGCATGAGCGAGCTGTTCCAGGTGGACGTCCACCCGGCGACGCGGATCGGCCGCGGCGTATTCGTCGACCACGGCACCGGCATCGTCATCGGCGAGACGGCGGTGATCGGCGACGACGTCTCCATGCTGCAGGGCGTGACCCTGGGCGGCACCGGCGCCGAGCGTGGCGATCGGCACCCGAAGATCGGCAAGGGCGTCCTGCTGGGCGCAGGCGCCAAGGTGCTGGGCAACATCGAGATCGGCGACTACGCCAAGGTCGCCTCCGGCTCGGTGGTGCTGAAGCCCGTGCCGCGTGGCTGCACGGCGGCAGGTGTTCCGGCCCGGCTGGTCAACTGCCCGACCGGCGAGGAACCGGCCAAGAGCATGGACCACACGCTGGCCGATGCTGTGTACGACTACGTGATCTGAGGTTTTCGTGACCGCCGCGACCCGCTAGGTTCGCGGCGACTAAGCCTCAAGGAGCGTCGGGCGTGGACGAGAGAGATATCCGCAAGATCGAGGGGCACCTGCGCGGGACCTTCGCCAACGCGCGGATCAGCCTGCGCCCGAGACCCAAGCAGAAGGACTCCGCCGAGGTCTACGTCGGCGAGGAATTCGTGGGCGTGGTCTTCCAGGACGAGGACGAGGACGGCTCCTTCATGTTCGAGATGGCGATCCTCGCCGAGGATCTGCCCTAGGGCGGCCCATGTGGCGGACCTACCAGGGCTCCTGCCACTGCGGTGAGGTCCGCTTCGAAATCGACGCCGAGCTCGACCACGTCCGCGTCTGCGACTGCTCGATCTGCCGAAAGCGCGGCGCGCTGCTGCACCGGGTCGAGCCGGAGAACTTCCGGCTCGAGACGCCGCTGGAGGCGATGAGCCTCTACACCTTCCACACGCATACGGCGCGCGACTATTTCTGCCCGAAATGCGGGATCCTGCCGTTTCGCCGGCCGCGCACGGCGCCCGGCGTCTGGTCGGTGAATGTTCGCTGCCTCGAGGACGTGGACCTCGGCGCCATTCCCGTGCAGCGCCTGCGCGGGAGCCGGCTGCCCTAGGTCGCGGCGGGCTTGAGGCCCAGCTCGGCCGCGCGGCGGCGGGCGCGCGCCTCCACGCCGTTGTTGAGCGCCCATCGGAGCACGGCGCCCAAGCTGCGCGCTGCGGCGCGCACGGCCGGGCGGCTGACCTGGGCCGTGGGGAAGCCGTGCATCTCAGCGGCCCAGGGCGGCAGGAGGTCCTTCGCCGCTTCGAAGGTGAGCTTCATGAAGCCCTCGACGGCGGGGTTGGGCGCCTTCTGGCCGAGCAGGGCGGCGGCCACGTCGCGCGTGCGATGGTCGTAGAGGAGCTTGGGGCGCAACTCGCTGAGGTAGGTCTCGACGGCCGCGCGGCTTGTCGGGACCTCCGTCGCGCCCAGCTTCCGGGCGATGATCGCCGTCTCGGCGAAATAGCGGTCCTGATCTGCGGCGGGGAAGTCCGGATCGCGGTAACGGAGGTAGGCGTCGAGGAAGCTCTTCACCTCCGCGACGTGCACCCAGGTGAGCAGCTCCGGGTCGTTGGCGGAGTAGGGGGTCCCGTCCGGCAGGGTCCCGTGCACGTGATCGTGGATCTTCTGGACGTGGGCGATCAGGGCCAGGGCTTCGTCCGTCGAGCCGTAGGTGGTGCCGGCGATGAAGCGGGCGGTGCCGCGCAGGCGCCCTTGCATGTCTTGCCGGAAGTTCGAGTGGTCCCAGACGCCGGCCAGCGCGCGGGGGTGCAGCATCTGCAGGAGCAGGGCCGCTTCGCCGCCGATCAGCATCGAGGTGAAGTCGCCGTGCACCCGCCACGAGGCCGAGTCCGGCCCGAAGAAGCCGGCGTCCTTCGTGCTCTCCAGGAACGGCGTGTCGCCCGACCGGCGGCCAACCAGCCGCAGCACCTGGTTCGTGATGACGGATCGGAGCGGGGACATGGAAGGTCGGGAAAGAGGTAGGGCCGAACGGCCGCTGGCGCTAGCGCAACTGCTCCACCTTCAGGCTGCCCGCGGGCAGCGGCCCGATCGGGGGCTGGATGTCGGCGGGGCCGAGCCAGGCGGCCCATTGGGACTTGGGCAGGATGGCGACTTGGCGGTTGTGGTAGGGCGCGATGTCGGGGCCGGGCTCGCAGGTCAGCATTGTGAAGCGCTCGTCGCGCACGAGCCCTGCGATGCAGAAGAGCTCGTCGGCGAACAGGTCGGAGCCTTCGGTCGGCGTGAAGAGCCACTTTGATTTCGGGTGCTTGGAGCCCGTGAACTCGTAGAAGCCGTCGGTCGGGATCAGGCAGCGTCCGTTCGGGAAGCGGCGGCCTTCCGAGCGGAAGTTGATCACCGGCGGCCGGCCCGGCTGGACGAAGCCCCAGCGGAGCTGCTTCAGCTCGGCGCCTTCCGGCGAGCCCGCGATGATCGGGGCGGGATCCGTCGGACGGATGGAGTCCCGTGGTTCGAGGTTCGGCGCGCCGCCCGACCAGTGCAGGGGTATCCGCAACTGGCTGAACGCCTGGGCGATCCTGTCCAGCGACTGCTTGAAACGGTATTCGTTGCACATGGCCGCGGCACACTAGGCGTGCTGCTCGTCCACGCAACGGCCACGACGCCCCGTATCTGCCGGAACCTGGCTGGGAGGTGTCGACGCGCGCCCGCAGCGCAGGCGCGGGTCGTGGGCAAGACCGCGTGGGGCCTACGAGCCGACTTGCGCCAGTCCCCCCTCA
>JAGWSE010000387.1 GCA_028869395.1 Alphaproteobacteria bacterium
AATGGCCGGCCGGCGCCCCGGAACCGGTCGTCGTCAGCATCCCCGCGCCGCTGCTCGGCGACTGGCCGTCGATCGAGAAGACGTAGAGCGTGCCACCGCGCGGCGGGAAGCCGTTCTTCTGGCCCATCACCTGGCTGGCCACCCCGCCGACGCCGGTGACCACCGCCACGTACTGGCGCCCGTCGGGACCCAGGAAGGTCATCGGCTGGGAATTGATGCCGGAGCTCAGCTTCTGCGACCACAGCACCTTGCCGCTGCGCGCGTCCACCGCCCGGAACCAGCCATCCGTCGTGCCGTAGAAGACCAGGTCTCCGCCGGTGGCCAGCACACCGCTCATGGTCATGAAGGTCTCGGGGATGGCCCACACCTTCTGGCCCGTGAGCGGGTTCCAGGCCATGAACTCGCCCCACTTCTTGCTCTGGCCGGGCGGATGGGTCTTCAGGTCCATGCCATCGTAGGGCGTTCCGGCGATGTAGCCGACCTTATGGTCGGTGAGGTCCATGCAGATGTTGAAGATCGAGGCGTAGATCAGACCGGTGCGCGGCGAGAACGCCGCCGGGTCCCAGTCCTTGCTGCCGATATGGGTGGGGCAGATGTCGTCCACCTGCTGACCGATCTTGGCTTCCTTGTCCGGGTTGAGGATCGGCCGGCCGGTCGCCAGGTCGATGCCGCGCGACCAGTTCACCGCGCCGTAGGGCTTGACCACCACGATCTTCCCGGTCGCGCGGTCCATCGTGTAGCCGTAGCCGTTGCGGTCCAGGTGGACCATCAACTGGCGCATCTGCCCGTTCACGGGCGCGTCGATCAGGATGTTCTCGTTGACGCCGTCGTAGTCCCATTGATCGTGGGGCGTGAACTGGAAGGCCCACCTGACCTGGCCGGTCTTCGGGTCGCGCGCGAAGACGGCGCTGCTCCACAGGTTGTCGCCGGGCCGCTGGGCCGGCACCCGCGGGCTGGGATTGCTGGTCCCCTCGTAGATCAGGTTCAGCTTGGGATCGTAGGAGATCCAGCCCCAGACCGTGCCGCCGCCGTGCTTCCAGGCGTCGCCCGGCCAGGTGGTGACGCCGAGGTCCTTGCCCTGCAGCCAGGGATAGGGCGCCTTGTAGTCGGCTCCGATCTTCACGTCGGCGTCGGGGCCGGTGCTGTAGCCGGTCCAGAGCACCTTGCCGGTGTTCAGGTCGAGCGCCGTGAGCTGGCCGCGCACGCCCATCTCGCCGCCGCTATTGCCCGCCAGAACGACGTCGCCCACGACGAACGGAGACATGGTCATGGTGACGCCGTCCGCGGGATCGCCGAGCTTGGTGCGCCACACCGGCTTGCCGGTCTTGGCGTCGACGGCCACCACCTCGTCGTCCAGCAGGCTGTAGACCAGCTTGCCCTCGGCGTAGGTCGGCCCGCGGTTCACGGCGTCGCAGCAGGCCTTGCCGATGGCGATCGGCGAGGGATGCGGCTGGTATGTCCACTTGATCGGCGCGCCGGGTTTGCTGAGGTCCAGGGCGTAGGCGATGTCCGGATAGGGCGTGACCACGTACATGGTGTCGCCCACCACCAGCGGCGCCGCTTCATGGCCGTAGGCGATTCCGTCGGAGAAGGACCAGGCGACCTTCAGGCGCGCGACGTTTGAGGCGTTGATCTGGTTTAGCGGGCTGTAGCGGGTATTGGCGTAGTCGCGCGCCTGGCGCCGCCAATCGCCCGGCGGATCGTTGGGGCTGAGGTCGGCGGTCGCCCCGGTGGACCCGGGAAGGGGCGAGGCGCTCGCCACCGGCGTCGTCTTCTCCGGCTTGCCGCCTCCGGAACAGCCCCACAGCCCCAGCGAAGCCGTCGCCAGGACGGCCAGGGTCGAAGCTCCCAAGGCCGAAGTCGCACGAGCCCTCACGCCAGCCCTCCTACGCTAATGACCGCTGCAACGAGCGGGTTTCGGCCCGCCGCAGCATGGCGGCGAAGGCCCAGGCCAGGCCGCCGGCGAAGATCGCCCCCGAAGGGGCCCACATGATCGCGCCGCCGAGCTGCTGGTCGCCCAGCGGGCTAAGGCCCCACCACCAGGCGGTGAGCAGGTGCGGCGCGTAGAGCGGCCGGGGCGCGAAGGTGATCACCGCGCCCAGCACACCCATCTGCAGCGAGGTGAGCGCGATCGCGGCCGCGGTGACGGCGAACCGCTCCTGTCCCGCCTCCAGCAGCGTCGCCCACAGCCACAGCGCCGAGCCGTAGAGGCTCAGATGCATCGTCCAGTAGACCAGATCGCCGTGGAACGTGGCCGCATAGGGCGCGGGCGAATGCCACCACCACAGCAGGACCCCGTAGGCGGCCGCCGCCCAGAGCGGACCGAACTCACCGCTGCGCACCGGCGGCGGTTCCCGCCCCATGATCCGCCGCCACAGGGCACCCACCGCGTCCTGCGGACGGCCGATCACGACGATCGGCGCCGCGATGGTGGTCAGGAACATGTGCTGGCCGACCCGCGCGCTGAACAGCGCCACCGACAACGGGCAGAGCGGCGAGATCAGCGCCGCGGTGGAAAGCGCCCAGCCGGCGTAGAAGCTCAAGCGGCGTCCCCGCGGAACGCCCGCCAGGCGCGCGCCGGCCCAATAGAGACCGAGCACGGCGAGCAACAGGCCGATCAGGACAGGGTCGAGGTTCCAGCGGGACCAGAGTTCGCTGGGGGTTGGCGGAGCGCCGCAGTACGGCGGCGCGAGCGACGGCGCCATCTCACCTCCCTATGGGCGAACATGAGCGCGCCGACACGAGGCGCCTCTCCCGACGCACTTAAGTCGCAAGACGATGCATTGGTTCATTCCGCTCCGCGCAAATTGTGCGATTCCGGACCGGCGTTCGGCGGGAGGGCGCCTGCACTGGACATCGGGCGCCCGCGGCCCCATCCTCAGCGTTCAAACGCCTGTTCGGCACGCCCAAGGATTCCGCGCGATGTTCATGCGCTTCTTCACCGAGCTTCGCGACGCCAAGGTCCCGGTGACGCTGAAAGAATACCTCGTCCTGATGGAGGGGCTCGACAAGGCGGTCATCGACCGCTCGGTGGAGGATTTCTACTACCTGTCCCGCGCCTCGCTGGTGAAGGACGAGAAGAACCTCGACAAGTTCGACCAGGTCTTCGGCCACGTGTTCAAGGGCCTGGAGCGGCTGGACGACGGGATCGCCGCGGACATCCCCGCCGAGTGGCTGAGGAAGATGTCGGAGAAGTTCCTCACCGAAGAGGAGAAGGCGCAGATCGAGGCCATGGGCGGCTTCGACAAGCTCATGGAGGCGCTCGCCGAGCGCATCCGCGAGCAGAAGGAGCGGCACGAAAAGGGCGACAAGGCGATCGGCACGGGCGGGACCTCGCCGTTCGGCGCCGACGGCTATCACCCCGAAGGCATCCGCATCGGCCAGGACAAGGGCCGCCACGGCCGGGCGATCAAGGTCTGGGACAAGCGCGAGTACAAGAACCTCGACGACCAGGTCGAGCTCGGCACGCGCAACATCAAGGTCGCGCTGCGCCGACTGCGGAAGTGGGTGCGGGAAGGCACGCCCGACGAGATCGACATGCCGGCCACCATCAAGGGCACGGCCGAGAAGGGCTATCTCGACATCAACCTGCGGCCCGAGCGGAAGAACAAGATCTCCGTGCTCCTGTTCCTCGACATCGGCGGCTCGATGGATTCGCACATCAAGGTCTGCGAGGAGCTGTTCTCGGCGGCGCGCTCCGAGTTCAAGAACATGGAGTTCTACTACTTTCACAACTGCCTCTATGAATCGGTGTGGAAGGACAACCGGCGCCGACATACCGAGAAGATGTCGACCTGGGACGTGCTCCATAAATTCCCGCACGACTACAGGGTCATCTTCGTGGGCGACGCCACCATGAGCCCCTACGAGATCACCTATCCGGGCGGGTCGGTGGAGCACTGGAACGAGGAAGCCGGGGCGATCTGGATGGACCGGGTGGCGCAGATCTACGAGCACACGGTCTGGCTGAACCCCACCGCCGAGCGTCACTGGGACTACACGCCCTCCATCGGGCTGATGAAGCAGCTGGTGGGCGACAGGATGTTTCCGCTGACTCTGGACGGGCTGGACAAGGCCATGCGGGAGCTGTCCCGCTAGAGGGCACGATCCCGCGTCGGTTTGCCCGTTTTGCGGAATGAATTGAGCGGCCTATGCTCGGCCGAACGCCCGCACGGATTCGCATGACCGACAGCCAGATCCACGACCCGCCGGAAACCGAAGAGGCCCAGGCCGCGACCAAGGCCGCCGTGTTCGCGGCGGCCGAGCGGTTGTTCGCGCTGCATGGCTTCCAGAACGTCTCGGTCCGCGACATCACCGCCGAGGCGCGCGTCAACCTGGCCAGCGTGAACTACCATTTCGGCTCGAAGGACGCCCTGCTCTTCGAAATCTTCAAGCGCCGCACGAGCGAGCTCAACCGCGAGCGCGCCCGGATGCTGCACGAGGCCAACGAGCGCCACGCCGGACAGCCCCCGGTGCGCGAGATCCTCGAGGCCCTATTCACGCCGCCGCTTCGCTGGAGCGATCCGGCCAACGAGCGGCGCATCTCGATCCAGTTCATCATCCGCTCGCGCTCGGAAGGCACGGCGGACATGCGCGAGGTGCTGCAGAACGACGTCAGCCACCTCGAGCGGTTCGCCGACGCGCTGATCGCCGCCCGCCCCGACCTGCCGCGCGAGACGGTCTACTGGCGCCTGCACTTCTGCCTGGGCATGATCCACAACAACCGCTTCGCCGAGTTCGACCGCCTGCACCACCTGTCCGGCGGGATCACCCGCGAGGGCGACGTCAAGGCGCTGCTCACCCGGATGCTGGATTTCGCCGAAGCAGGCTTCATGGCCTGATGGCGAAGATCGTCACGGACGCGAAGGCGTTCACCTCGGACCGCGCCTGGGGCGCCCGAGACCTGGCCGAGATCGACGGCGCGACGGTGCGGCTGCACTGGACCGACCAGCCCTACGACTGGCACGTGAACGACGGGGCCGAGGTTTTCCTGGTGCTCGATGGCGAGGTCGAGATGCGCTACCGCGAGGACGGGCGCGACAAGGCCGTCCGCCTGGGGCCTGCCGACATGTTCGTCGCCGAGGTCGGCGACGAGCACGTGGCGCACCCGATCGGCGAGGCCCGCATCCTCGTGGTCGAGCGCAAGGGCTCGGCCTAGAAGCCTTCCTGCGCCACCACGGCGGTGACTGCGGCCTTGCGCAGGATGGCGCCTCGGTATTCTGCCGTCTCCCCGCGCGGTTCGCAGCCGGACAGCCTCAGGAACTCGTCCCACCGGTCCTCCGGAACCAGCAGCACGAGCTCGTGCAGGTCGCGGCCGTAGTGTTCGATCTCCGCCTCGACGGCTTGGCGGATGTCTAGTCCGGCTTTTGCCGGATCCCGCTGATCGAGGTGGCTGGGCTGCGGCTGGGTCATCGCTGCGGCGAACCCGTCAGGAGCCGCGCGGTTCCCGGCCCCTGCCCTTGGTCAGCACGATCGCCCCTTCCAGCATCAGCTCCCGCTTGCTGTCCAGGTTCATCGTCGCGTCGAAGCTGTCCACGATGTCCCACGCTCAGCCGGGCATCTCGAGGTCCTCCCGCCCCGTGACCAGCCGAAGCTGCACGGCGACGGTGTCGCGACAGAGGCTTGCGTGATCATTGACCGGCACGAAGCGCACCTCCGAAAAGCCCGCCTTCGCGCGGCCGCCTCGATGTGGCTCGGGGCGAACAGCCATTTGTCGTCGAGCTTCGTGAAATCGATCTCCCGCCGGCGCAGGTGGCTGCGCACCGCGATGTGCTGGAGGATCCGGCGCAGCGCGTCGTCGACGACGGGATCGAGAGCCGAACCCTGAGCTGCGCCTCCGCCAGGATCCGCTCCAGCGCCAGGATGATCGACCAGCCGGCGAAGGGCTCGAAGAAGATGGCGTAGCCGCCTGGCTTCAGGGCGGCCCGCCCGCGCTACGCCAACGCCGGGCTCGTCCAGGTGGTGCAGGATCGAGGCGCCGATCACCAGGTCGAAGAGCCCCGGACTGAGCCGTGGGCTGACGGCGTCCAGGCGCACGCAGGTCACCCGCTCCGGGTGCGCGCCGCGACGGACGAAGTCGGCCAGCAGCGCCAGGAGTTCGCCGGAGAGATCCACCGCCACGGTCCAGGCCTCCGGCGCGATCCGGCGCAACGGCACGACCGAATTAATACCCGAGCCGCTGCCGAGGTCGAGCACCATCGGCTCAGGCCGGACGGTCACGCCGCTGGCCTCCTCCGCCTTGAACTGCTCGGTGATGGCGGCGGTGGAGAACCGGTCGCTGACGGCCCAGACCAGCACCTCGAATCGAACTAGGCCGCGAGGCTCCAGGCGAACTTCAGGTCTTGCACGAAGAGGGCGTAGGCCTTGGCCTTGCCTTCACGGTCGGGAAGCCGCAGCAGGTAGGACGGGTGATAGGTCACCACGCCCTGCGCCTGATCGGGCAGTTGGAACGCCTGCTGGCGGAACTTGCCGATCTGCGTCGGCTTGCCGATCACCGAAAGGGCGGCGGTCGCGCCCAGCGCCACGATCACACGGGGACGGACGATCCGCCGTTCGGCCTCCAGCCACCAGCGGCAGGCGATCACCTCGCCAGCGTCGGGCGTCTTGTGCAGCCGGCGCTTGCCGCGTGGGACGTGCTTGAAATGCTTGACAACGTTGGTGACGAAGGTCTCGCCGCGCGGCACGCCGGCTTCCTCCAACGCCTTGTCCAGCATCTTGCCCGCCGGGCCGATGAACGGCTTCTGCGCCTGCTCCTCGAGGTCGCCCGGCTGCTCGCCCACGAGCATCAGCCGCGCGTCGGCCGGCCCCTCGCCCGCCACCCCGGCGCCGCACCGCCACAGGTCGCACCGGCGGCACGCCTCGACGCCGGAGCGGACCGCCTCCAGCGTGGCGGGCGGAGCCTCATGGTATGCCTCGTGCGCTGGAGCCATGGCGGCATTGCGAACCTGAAGCG
>JAGWSE010000388.1 GCA_028869395.1 Alphaproteobacteria bacterium
GAGAGTCCGCTGGGCGCCGGTGACGACATATTCGTAGACCCAGCCGACGCCTGTCGCGTCGGGCCCGAGCGATGGCGTGACGCCGGTCGGCAGCCGTTTCGACGCGAAATTCAGATATTCGAGCACGCGCGAGCGCGCCCAATAGAGGTCGGTCCCGTCCTCGAACAGCACGTAGACGTAGCTGTCGCCGAAGAAGGAGTAGCCGCGCACCGTCTTGGCGGCCGGCACGGAGAGCATCGTGGTGGTCAGCGGATAGGTGACCTGGTCCTCCACCACCTGAGGGGCCTGGCCGGGATAGGTGGTCCGGATGATCACCTGCACGTCGGAGAGATCCGGCAGGGCGTCGACGGGCGTGGCGCGCACAGCGACAAGACCGGCGACCAGCAGGGCGAGCGCTCCCAGCAGCACCAGGAAGCGGCCGCGCACCGAGGCGCGGATGATCGCGGCGATCATGGCTGGATCCGCGTCATGCGCGTGACCGTCGGGCAGGCCGCCGGCCGGTCGAAGGCGAAGACCACCCGGTCGCCGGCCTTGAGCCCTCTGGCGAGCGCCGGGTCGGCCAGGTGGAAGGTCATGGTCATGGCCGGCCAGCCGATGGCGGGCACCGGCTCGTGGCTCAGCGTGACGGCGCTCGGCGTGATCCGCTCCACCCGGCCCCGGGTCTCGTAGAGCGCGGGTCTGGGCGCCTTCGACGCGGCGAGGCTCGTCTCCGTGATCGGGCGCGCCTCCACGCCCGAGAGGCTCGCCTCGCTGTCCAGCAGGAACTGGCCGGAGGCCACCACCCTCTCGCCTTCGGAGAGCCCGGCCAGGACCTCGGTCCGGCCGGTCGCGTCACGGCCGGCCTGAATCTCGGCGGGCTGGAAGCCGCCGTCGGGTTTCGCCAACATGACCAAGGTCCGCTTGCCGGTGCGGATCACCGCTTCCGAAGGCACGAGCAGGGCGGGCTGCAGAGCGCGGCCGAACTGCACGGTGGCGAACATGCCGGGGCGCAGGCGCCCGCGCGGATTCGCCAGCTCGATGCGCGCCGTGACCGTTCGGCTCTGGGTCTCCGCCTGCGGCAGGATGGCCGTGACGCGGCCGCTGAAGGCCTCGCCGGGATAGGCGGCCAGGGTGGCGGTCACCCTCTCGCCCGGTTGCACCTGGCCCGCCAGGGCCTCGGGCACGGCGGCGTTCAGCCAGACTCGGGCGAGGCCGTTGACCTCCGCCAGGGTCTGGCCGGGGGTCACCGACATGCCAGCGCGCACGCCGAGCGCCTTGATCGCGCCACCGATGGGCGTGGCGACGGTCACCACATTGCGCACCCGGCCGCTGCGCTCGACCGCATCGATGAGGGCAGGCGACATGCCGAGCAGCAGCAGCCTCTGGCGCGCGGCCCGAATCAGGACCGGATCGCCGGTGCGGCGCACCGCCAGGTACTCGCCCTGCGCGCCCGCCCAGTCCGGAACCAGCAGGTCCGCGAGCGGCGCGCCTGCACGCACGACATCGCTCGGGGCGAGGCCATAGACCCGTTGCACGAACCCCCCGGCCTTGGCCTGGACGATGGCGACTTCGCGCGCGTCGAAGTCGATCATGCCGGTCGCCGTGATCCCGCTCGGCAGGGCGCCGCGCTCGACCGTGGCGAGCCGGACGCCGAGGTTCTGCACCTTGGCCGGATCGATCCGCACGCCGGCCTCGCCAGGGGCGGCTTCGCCCGCGTACCGGGGCTGGAGCGGCATGTCCATGTAGGGCGACTTGCCCGGCTTGTCGAAGTGCTGCGCCGGGTACATCGGGTCGTACCAGTAGAGCACCTGCCGCCCCGCTGAGCCGCCCGATGGGGGCGCCTTGGCCGGCCCGGCAATCCGGCCGAGGCCGAAGCCGGCGAGAAGCGCGACCGCCACGGCCGCCGCCCCCGCGATGAGGGTCTGGCGCGGGGTCATTGGACGCTCCCATAGGTCAGCACGATCCGCGCGCCGTCGCGCATGACCATGGCCTCGCGCTCCAGTGCGGAAAGCTTGGCGTCGGCGAACGCGGTCATGGCGTCGAGCACATCGGCCAAGCTCGCACGCCCCGCGGCATAGCTCTGGGTCTCCAGGGCCGCCCGGTCCTGTGCGGCGGGCAAGACAGTGTCCAGCACCCGGCGCCACTGCTCATGGTGCGCCACGTGATCGGCGAGGTCCCCATCGAGCTGCGCCGCAAGAGTACGATGGGCGTCCTCGCGCTGGGCCAGGGCTTTCGACGCTTCGGCGCTCCGCGCCGCGATCAGCGGGTCCTGCCGCGTGGACGCGAAGATCGGCAGGCTGAGCGTGACGCCAGCCGACACCATGTCCCCGAACATCGGATCGCGACGTGCGTAGGCGACCTCCCAGCTCCAGTCGGGACGCTTGGCGGCGCGGGCGGACGCCACCTCCGCCTCCGCCCGCTCCGCGAGCGCGCGCGACGCCAGGAGGGTCGGATTCTGCTCCAACGACGCATGGAGGGCGGTCTCATCGATGACGTAGTGCGGTGGATCGCCTGCAACTTCGGGCGCGATCTCACCCGTCCAGCGGGTGAGCTCCGCGCGAGCGCGCCCGACCGCGGCTATCAGTTCGCTGCGCCGGTCTTCCAGGGCGGCGCGCGCCTGGGTCGGCGCGAGCGCCTGGCCGGGCCGCAGCCGTCCCGCCGCGACGCCGGACGGCTGCGCGTCCCAGAGCGGCGTCAGCGTCTTCAGAACCTCGTCGAGAACGGCGAGACGCCGCTCCGCGTAGGCCAAGTCGATCCACGCCAGCGCCGCGCCGACCTTCACCGCTCGAACGGCGGCTTCACGTTCGGCGTCGGCCTGCGAAATCGCGGCCTGCGCGCCCTGCACGGCGGCTCGTCGTCGCCCGCCGTTCGGCACGTTCTGCATCACCCCGACCTTCGTCATGGTCATGAAGTCGGCCCCGAAGCGGCCGGCGTTCGGACCGGAAACCGGGAAGTTGTCGACCCCGGCCGTCAGCCTCGGATCGGGCAAGGCGCCGGCGGCGGGCAACGCCGCCCGCGCAGCCTGGACCTGCAGTCTGGCGGCCTTGAGCCCCGGCGCATCCGCCAGCGCCTGCTTGAGCGCCTGGTCGTAGGTGAGCGGCCCGGCCGCGGCCGGGCTGGCGAGGCAGGTGGCGGCCGCCAGCGGCGGCAGCCATCGAATGATGGACATGGTCGTTGCAGCTCCTGAAGCCGGCGCATTCGCGCCAAAGCCGGCGGGCGGGCCTGCCGGTGCGATCGGCTCAGAGCTGAATGGGCGGTCTCAGACTTCGGTCAGGCGGGCGCGAGGCGGCGGGCAGCTGCCGCGCGGGCTTCAGGAGTTCGACCACGGTTGCGAGCACGGGCGAGGCGCCTTCACTCTCGCGAGTCGGAGCGGCCATGGTGTTCGAGGCCTGGCAGAGCGCGCCGGGCTTACAGGCATTGCCCGCCTTGCCACCTTGGGCGGGCGCACTCGCGTGATGATCTGACGCCTGCCCCATCTGCCGCATCATGGGACAATCGGGTGGACAGGGGTTGCAGCTCGGCGCGGAGGCGCGCGCCGGCGCCCCGCCGATCACGAGCGTGATCCAAGCCATAAGGGCCAACAGGGTCGATGTGCGGCTCAGCGACAGTCTCCTGGCCCTAGGATGTCCATCGGCCCGCTATAGCGCAAGCTCAGCGCCTCAGCTTCGGCCCAATCGAGCGGCCAAGGTTACACAGTCGCTTACACAGTCCGCTTGCAATTTCAAAAAATACATTTATAATCAACACACTAGAAGAGGCATGTGCGACTCAAAATCCGGTTCTGGTGACAGAGTGTCGGTTCGATCCCGACCGCCCGCACCAGGGGGAACGACTGTGCCGAAGATGTGGCAGGCTCTCGCATTGCCGCTGGCCGCGCTGGCGCTCGCAGCCGCGCCCGCCCCACAGGTGTCGATCACCGTCAAGGACCTCACGCCGAAGTTCCTGACCTTCTACCGGGCCGCCCAACGTGCGGGCGTCGATCCGGATGTCCGCTTCAGGCTCTGGAAGCAGGACTACGGCTTCGCCGCCGTTCCCCCGACGCCGCAGGGCGATGCGATCGCGCGCCGCCTGCTGGATGCGGCCTGGCCGAAATATCCCGCCGTTCTGCCGCGCATCGCGAGGGGCGCGGCCGGCATCGAGCCCTCGCCCGAGGCGACCCTGCGCCGGGTCGCAGAGCTCCTGCAGCCCGGCCGCCCCGTCGACATCACGCTGGTCGCCTATGTGGGCGCGCTGGAAGGCAACGCCTTCACCGTCGGTCAGAACGGCCATGCGACCGTGGCTGTCCCCGTGGAGGAGAGCCCGCACGAGCGCGGCCCGGTCATGGCGCACGAGTTCACCCACGCCGTTCAGATCACGATGGGCACGAACTCGGGCGGCTGGGTGCGCAGCGTTGGCGAGACTGCGCTCGCCGAAGGCCTGGCCATGCGCGTGGCGCAAAGGCTCTATCCCGATCGGCCCGCCGCCAGCTTCGTGGAGATGGCCAGCGAACCCGGCTGGCTCGCACGCTGCGACGCCAGGCGGGCGCAGATCCTGGGCGACGTCCGCGCGGCCGCCGCGTCTTCCTCGTCAGACGAAGTGATGCGCTTCACCATGGGCGTCGGCCCCGCGGGGCTGGACCGCGAGGCCTACTATGCCGGGTGGGTCATCACCGACTACTGGCTGCATCACGGCCGGACCTTCGCCGACATTGCCCGGATCCCCGAGGCCGATGCGCCGGCGGAAGTGGTCAAGGCCATAGACGCGATCCTCAAGCCGGGCGGCTGAGGCGGGCGTTCCGCGCCCAGTCCAGCGGCGGCGGCCGGTCCTCGGGGCCGTGGGGCGGCGGCTCCAGCGGGATGTCGGGCGGGTCGGGCGAGGCCGGCAGTTCCGGTGGGATGGGCGGACTCACGGGATCGGGGATCGGGGGCTCGCTCGCGCGGATGGCGCGTCGCGTCGCAAGACTCATCATCGCCTCCCTTCCGGCGCCGCCGCCCCGAACGGGACGGCCATCGGCGCGGTTCCTGTCCGGACATCAGAAGCAGACCAACGCGTCCCGCGAAACCAAGGCCGCGCAAGAAATGCTCGTACAGGACGACCGCTAGAGCGGCTCGAACGCCAGCACCACCTTCACATCGTCCTCGCGTCCCTCGTAGGCCTCCACCCAGCGCTCGAGCGGAGTCCTGCGGGAGATCAGCCGGGACAACCAGGCCTTGTCCGCCCTGGCCAGGGCCTCGGCGGCCGCTTCGTAGTGGGCGCGATTGGCGTTCACCGAGCCGAAGATCACGTCGTTGCGCAGCACCGTGCGTCGGTTGAAGGCGCCGACGTCGAAGGGCAGGGTGCGGCCGCCCGAGGAGATGCCGGTCAGGCAGACGATGCCGTCGGCGCCGCTCCGCTGGACAACCTCGGCGATCACCGGGTCCGCGCCGGTGCATTCGATCGTGACGTCGGGGGCGAGGTCTTCCAGGTCGCGGATGTCGCCGGCGTGATGGTGGGCGCCGATATCCGCCACGAGCCCCGGCTTGGGGCCGGTGTCGTTGCGGTCGAAGACATGCACCTCCAGCCCCCGTTGCCGCCCCATCATCGCCGCGAGCAGGCCCACCGGACCGGCCCCGGTCACCAGGACCCGGTGCGGCCGCCACGTCGGGCTTCGTCCGCCGATGTGGTCGATGTGCGCCCAGGCCTTTGCGAGCACGCTTGCGGGCTCGGTCAGGACGCCGCAGAGGCCCAGCGCCGGGTCCACGCGCACGGCGAATTCGGACCGCACCCGAAACCGCTCCGAGCCGTAGCCGTGCCGCTCTTTGATGCCGCGCTCGGTGTAGAGGCCGTTGCGGCACATGTCCCATTGTCCGCCCGCGCAGGCCCGGCATGGCACGGGATCCGGCCGCCGCACGATGCCGGCGACCAGATCGCCCACCCGGAAGCCGGACCCCTCCGGCGCCTCGAGAACGCGGCCGAGGCTCTCGTGGCCAAGGATCAGACGTTGCTCGCCCGGCGGCGCGGTTCCGTACTTGGCCGCGATGATCTCGCGGTCGGTGCCGCAGACGCCGATGGCCAGCGTCTGCACGAGCAGCGTGCCGTCACGCGCCCCCGGCTCCGGCCACTCGTCGAGGCTCACGGAGTTGGCCTTGCCTGGCTCGACGGAGATCGCGCGCATGAGTGATCCTAATTGTTCGTGATACGAGATAAATGGTCAGGCTTGGATGGATGTTCCGGCCAGCGACTGCTTCAGCTACGAAGACTTCGAGACGCGTCGGGCGAGCGCCGCCCGTTCGCTTCGAGGAACCGGAATGACCCGGGTGATCGCCTTCGGCGAGTGCATGGTCGAGCTGAGCCTGGTCACGGCCGAAACGGCCGAGATCGGCTATGCGGGCGACACCTACAACACCGCCGTCTATCTGAGCCGACTGGGGCGGCGGGTGGCCTATGCGACGGCGCTGGGCCGCGGGGACCGGTTCAGCCGGGGCATTCTCGAGCGCATGGCCGCCGAGGGGATCGAGACCGACCTCGTGACGGAGGTGGAAGGCCGCCTGCCTGGGCTTTACGCGATCGAGCGCGACGCAGCGGGCGAGCGGAGCTTCTTCTATTGGCGCGGCGAAGCGCCGGTGCGGGAGTATTTGCGCTTCGCCGATGAGGCGCGTCTCGCGCGCGCCTTCGGCGAGGCCGAGCTCGTCTACCTGTCCGGCATCTCGCTGGCGGTGATCGGGGAGGCGGGCCGCGCGCGCATGCTGGAGCTGCTGTCCCGCGCCGCCCAGGCCGGGACAGCCATCGCCTTCGATCCCAACTACCGCGCCCGGTTATGGCCCTCGTCGCAGACCGCGCGCGCCGCTCTGGAGGCGATCGCCCCGTTTTGCCGCTTTCTTTCCTTCGGCGCCGCCGACCTCGCCGCGCTGCATGAGGGTCCGGCCGCGGAGGTCGCCAGGGCCTGGGCGGCTCAGGGGGTCGAGGTCGTGCAGCGGAACGAAGACCGCACTGTGCGCGTGCATAGCGGCGCCGGGGTCGAGAGCTTCGCGCCGGAGCCCTGCGGGGAGGTGGTGGACACGACGGGGGCCGGCGACAGCTTCAACGCCGCCTACCTCGCCGCCCGGCTGGCGGGCGATCCGGTCGCCGCCTCGGTCGCCGCCGCCCGGGCGCTTGCCGCCTGCGTCGTGGCCCGCCGCGGAGCGATCATCCCCCGCGAAGCGCACCCGTAACGGCGCTCCTGTGCGCGCCGATGGCCGCCTTACGTAGAACCCCGTAAGGAGCAGACCGGAATTTCGCAAAACCGGGGTCGGCCGTACCCATTGGGCATCCTGATGGAGGCCCGCCGATGTCCCTCTCCTACCCCTTCGCGGACACCAAGACCGCCGATCGCGCCACCAGCCTGGGCGAGATCCTCGACCGTGCGGCGGTGCGGATGACCTTCGCCAAGGATGAAGAGATCTATGGCCAGGAAGAGGAGGCGGACCTCATCTACCGCGTGGTCTCCGGCGTGGTGCGCACGGCCCGGTTCCTCAGCGACGGGCGTCGCCAGGTGGGCGGCTTCTACCGCGCCGGCGAACTCTTCGGCCTGGAGATGGGCGAAACCCACCGCTACGCCGCCGAGGCCCTGACCGATTGCGTCGTGCAGGTGATCAAGCGCTCGGCCCTGCGGGCCGAGGCCGACGAGGGCGAGCTGGACCGGGCGATCTGGAACGCGGTCTGCCGCGATCTCGAGCGCGCCCAGGAGCACGTGCTGCTGCTCGGTCGCAAGACGGCCTGCGAAAAGGTGGCGAGCTTCCTCAAGGAACTCGCCGAGGAAGCGGACGACGCCGTCGAGCTGGCCATGGGCCGGCAGGACATCGCCGACTACCTCGGCCTCACCATCGAGACGGTCTCGCGCATGCTGACCCAGCTGCAGAGCACGAGCGTGGTCGAATTCGCCGGCTGCCGACAGTTCCGCGTCCGCAAGTGGGACGTCCTCGAGCGTCTGGCGGCCTGACGATGTGCGCCTCCTTTCAGCGGCCGCTCACCATAGTGGTCGATGACGACCCGGCTGTGCGCGGCTCGCTCGCCTTCTCCCTCGACCTCGACGGATTCGACGTCGAAGCCTACGACAGCGCCGAGGCCCTGCTGGGCCGCGGGGTGTCGGCGGACCGGCCGACCTGTCTGGTGCTCGACCAGAACCTGCCCGGCGCCACCGGGCTCGAGGCGCTGCAGGCGCTGCGCGACCGCAAGGTCCAGGCCCCCGCCATCCTGATCACCAGCCACCCCAAGCCCGCGATCGTGGCAGCGGCCGCGGCGGCCGGCGCGCCCATCGTGGAGAAGCCGCTGCTCGGCGACACCCTGCTTCGCGAAATCCACCGCGCCCTGGACGCCTGACGCGGCCTCCGTTCGGCGCAATCCCCCCACCACGAAGAACGCCCGGCCTTCTCGACGAAGGCCGGGCGCTCGTATGTTGTGGCAAGCGGGCGGGGAGGCCGCGCTTACTTCTGCGACTGCTGCCAGATCGAGGCGCCGAACAGCGCCAGGCCGAAGATCGCGAAGGCCGCGATGACCATGTAGAGATAGAGATCCTGAACGGACATGGCGAAGCTCCATGGAACCGCCGGAGTCTGGCGGCGCCCGCGCGGCTTCGAAATTCAGGGGTTCTACTTAGGTCTCAGCCGGGCTCCGCCGCCAGCTTCATGCGCACGAGCTCGGAAAGGCTGGCGGCGCCCATCTTGGTCATCAGGTTCGCCCGGTAGATCTCCACGGTGCGGGGGCTGATGCCGAGGTCGTAGGCGATGACCTTGTTGGCGCTTCCAGCGACCAGGCCTTCCAGCACGTCCCGCTCTCGCGGGGAGAGCGATTCGAGTTTGGCGCGGATTTCCGACAGCTCGGCGGCGCGCTGTCCCTGGTCGCGGGCCTGGTTGAGGGCGGCCCGTATGACGGAAATCAGGGCCTCGTCGTCGAAGGGCTTCTCGATGAAATCGAGCACGCCCGCCTTCATGGCCTGGATGGCCAGCGGCACATCGGCGTGGCCGGTCATGACGATCACCGGAAGCCCGACATTGAGGTCCTTCAGCCGGCTCACGAGCTCGAGCCCGCTCATCTCGGGCATGCGCACGTCGGTGACGATGCAGCCGGGCTCAAGGTGATCCAGGTGCTCCAGGAAGGCGACGGCGGACTCGTAGCTGCGGGCCGTCAGATCCGCCGACTCCAGCAGGAACTCGAGCGAATCGCGCATGGCCGCATCGTCGTCGATCACATGCACAACGCCGTCACTCATCCACCAACTCCCCCAGTTCCGCCATGCGCAGGGTGAAGTGGAACTCCGCCCCGCCTGCCGGCGCCCGCGCGACCCATATGCGCCCGCCGTGAGCCTCGACGATCGTGCGCGAGATGGAAAGCCCCACGCCCATGCCGGCCGCCTTGGTCGTGACGAAGGGCTGGAACAGGTGCGCCGAAACCTCGTCCGACACGCCTGGGCCGGTGTCGGTCACCACCACCTCGGCCAGGTCCTCGCCGCCGCGCTCGACGGCGATGGTGAGCTCCTTGCGGGGCGAACTCTCCATGGCGTCGATGGCGTTGCGGATCAGGTTGAGCAGCACCTGCTGCACCTGAACCTTGTCGGCGAGCACGAGGTCCACCGTGCGATCGTAGCGGAAGCGCACGCGCACGCCGTGCTCCTTGGCCCCGACCAGGGCGAGCGCGCTTGCTTCCTGGACGAGCTTGGGCAGGCTTTCCACGCGCCGGTCGGTCTCGCCCCGGGCCACGAAGTCGCGCAGGCGGCGGATGATCTGGCCGGCCCTGAGCGCCTGCTCGGAGGCTTTCTCCAAGGCGTCCGCCAGCCGCGGGCGCGGCACCTCCGGCGCATCCAGCAGGCGCGCCGAGCCCTTCAGGTAGTTGGCGATGGCCGAGAGCGGCTGGTTGAGTTCATGGGCCAGCGCCGAGGCCATTTCGCCCATGGCGGTGAGGCGGGAGACGTGGACAAGCTCCGACTGGAGCTCCTGCAATCGCCGCTCGGTGGTCTGCCGCTCGGTGAGATCGCGGACGAAGCCGGTGAATAAGCGCGTCTCGCCCGACCGGGCCTCCCCCACAGCGAGCTCCATCGGGAAGGTGGACCCGTCCTTGCGCTCGCCCACCACGACGCGGCCGATGCCGATGATCCGCCGCTCGCCGGTGCCGAGGTAGCGGTCGAGATAGCCGTCGTGCTCCTCACGGTACGGCGAAGGCATCAGCATGGAGACGTTCTTGCCGATCACCTCCTCGGGACGCCATCCGAAAAGGCGCTGGGCGGCCTGGCTGAAGGACTGCATGACCCCGCGCTCGTCGATGACGATCATCGCGTCCGGCACGGTGTCGAGGACCGACTGGAGGTGGGCGCGGCTGCGAGACACGTCACGCGCGATCTCTTCGCTGCGCCGCCGGGCGCGCTGGAAGAATTCGCCGCCCAGGACCACGGCCGTCGACGCCAAGGCGAACAAGGCGGCGTCGAACAGATCCGGCGGGGACAGGTCGCCCCTGATGATCGTGGGGGTGAGCCCGCCCAACATCCCCAGCAGCGCCGCGGCGATGCCCGGTCCGATCCCGCCGGTCGCTGCGGCGGCCACCACCCCTGGGATGTAGAGGGTGAACGCCAGCTTGTGATGCTGCATGTACTGGTCGAGGGACAGTCGGATCAGCAGCGCGATCGCTGCGCCGACCAGAGCGACGCCGTAGCCGGCGATCAGCGATCGGGCTCGTTCTCGCCGGGAAATCTCGGACGCGGACATCGAAGGACCTTGTTAGCTCGCGGCGGAGGCTGTGGCGAGCCGGACGGTCCCGCAACCCCGCAGGACTACGTAGGTCCCCGTAAGGGCGCGCCCTTACGGAGCTCCCACGAATGGCGAGGCGCGGCTGCGAGCCTTAACCCTTTGCTCGACAACGAATTTGGAGAGCCGAGATGTCCGTTGGCCCCGACACCCTGACGCATCCCGCCCTGGTTTCCCGCGCCACCGTTCGCAGTGGAGACGAGCCCACCTATCTGCAGCTCACGCCGGGCGGTCAGGCCGCTTGGACGCTGGACGCGGCCGCCGCCACCGCGTTTCCCTCCATGCGTGAGGCGACCCGCGCCGCCATGCGGCTGCCGTCCTCGATCAAGGCCTTCAGCCTGCTGCGCGACATGGAAGTGACGCTGGCCACGCCGCACTGACGACGAGCCGGTGGCCGCGGTCAGGCGGCCAGGCGCTTGACCATCTTCACCCGCGCCACGTCGGCGCCGCTTTCCACGGTGAATCCCAGCGAGGCGGCGAGGTCACGCATCCGGTCGTTGTCGCGGGCCACATCGCCCCACACCGTCGAGATCCCCCGCGCCGCCGCATAGTCGACGACCGCCTTCAGGAGCGTGCCGCCCAGGCCGTGCATCTGCCGGTCGCTGCGCACCATCAGCGCGAACTCCGCTGAGTCTCCCTCGGGATCCGACACCAGCCGGCCCACGCCCAGGATCTCGTGGCGGCCGTTCTCGGCCACCAGGGCCATGTGCCGGTCATAATCGATTTGCGTGAGCCTGAGCGTGAGGTCGGGGGTCAGGTGGCGCAGCCCGCCGCCGAAGCGCAGCCGGACGTCGCCCGGCGCGCAGGCGTCCACCATGGCGCACAGCGCCGGGGCGTCCGTCGGGCGGATCGGACGGATGGCGAGCCGCTCGCCGCCGACCTCCACCGTGCGTACGAGCTGCGACGGGTAGGGCAGAATGGCGAGCCTCGGGGTCGAGGCGTCGGGGCGCCGCACCGCGACGCGCGCGTCCACGGCCAGCACGCCCCGACCATCGCAGAGCAGCGGATTGACGTCGAGTTCGACAACCTCCGGAAGGTCCGAGGCGAGCTCGCCCAACGCGACGAGCACGCCGGCCAGGGCGTCCAGGTCGGCGGCGGGGCGGTTGCGATAGCCGGCCAGCAGGCGCGAGACGCGTGTGCGGGCGATCATGTCCCTGGCCAGCACGGTGTTGAGTGGCGGAAGTCCCAGCGCGCGGTCGGCGACCACCTGCACCGCAACCCCGCCCTGGCCCACCATGACCAGCGCCCCGAAGGTTGGGTCGCGGACGACGCCCGCCAGCAGTTCCTCCGCCTCCGGGCGGACGACCAGCGGTTCGACCACGAAGCCGTCGATACGCGCCTGCGGCTGATCCCGGGCCACCCGGGCCAGCATGTCGCGCGCCGCCAGCTCGACCTCGGCGGCGCCGGACAGGCCGAGCCGCACCCCGCCCACGTCCGACTTGTGGCTGATGTCGCGTGACAGGATCTTCAGCGCCACCTGGCCGCCCAACCGCCGCGCCGCCTGGCCGGCGGCCTGCGGATCTGCGGCGGAAAGGCTCTGCACCACCGGCACGCCGTAGGCGCGAAGCACGGCGCGGGCCTCGGGGTCGGTGAGGACCGTACGGCCCTGGTCGAGCGCTTCACGGACGATGCGGCGCGCCTCGGCGGGATCGGTGCGCCGTCCTGGCGTCGCAGCCGGCGGCGCCTGGACGAGCAGCTCGTTCGTGCGGCGGGCGCGCACCAGCTGGCCGAACGCGGCGACGGCCTGCTCCGGCGTGTCGTAGGTGGGCAGGTCGGCGGCCGCGAAGCGCGCGCGCGCCTTGGTCGCCTCCGCCTCGCCCAGCCAGGCGGTGAGCACCGGCTTGTGGCGCCGACCGGCGGTCTGCACCGCCGCCACCACGGCCTGGGCGGCATCCAGGCTGCTCGCCACCGCCACGGGGCAATTGAGCACCAGGATGGCGTCGACCTCCGGCGCCGCCAGGAGGATGTCGAGCGCCTGGCCGTAAAGCGCCGGGCGCGCGTCTCCCAGGATGTCCACGGGGTTGCGTCCCGACCAGTGCGGCGGAGCGACCGCCTGGAGCGCGGCAAGCGTCTCGGGCGAGAGCTCGGCCAGGGCGGCGCCAGCGTCGGCCAGCGCATCCACCGAGAGCACGCCCGCCCCGCCGCCGTTGGTGAGGACCGCCAGGCGCTCGCCGTGGGTGCGGACGCCGGCGTTGAAGGCGATCGCGGCCTCGAAGAGCTCCGCGAGGGTGTCGACCCGCAGCAGGCCCGCCCGGCGGAACACCGCATCGTAGACGGCGTCGGCGCCGGCCAGGGCGCCGGTGTGCGAGAAGGCGGCCTTCGCGCCCGCGGAGCTGCGGCCGGACTTCAGCACGGCGACCGGCTTGGACCTGGCGGCGGCGCGCGCCGCGCTCATGAACTTGCGACCGTCCGCCACGCCCTCGAGGTAGAGGAGGATCGCCGAGGTCTCCCCATCCAGCGCCAGCTCGTCCAGCAGGTCGCCCACGTCCACGTCGGCGGAATCGCCCACGGTGACGACGTGCGAGAACCCGACGCCGTGGGGCGCGGCCCAGTCGATCAGCGCCGCGGCGACCGCGCCGGACTGGGCGACGAGCGCGATCCGCCCCGCGTCGGGCATGCGGTGGGCGAAGCTCGCGTTGATCCCGCGCGCGGGCGAGATCACGCCCAGGCAGTTGGGGCCCACGATGCGCATCAGGTGCGGGCGGGCGGCATCGAGCACCGCCTGGCGGAGCTCCGTCTCTGCGCCGGGCGCCTCGAAGCCGGCGCTGATCACAACCGCCGCGCGGCAGCCGCGCGCGCCGAGTTCGGCAACGAGGCCCGGAACCGTCGCGGCGGGGGTCGCGATCACCGCCAGATCCGGCGTCCCGGGCAGATCTGAGACCGAGGCGACAACAGGCTGGCCTTCCACCTCCGTTTCATGGGGATTGACCAACATGATCCGACCCCGGAACCCGCCGCGGAGCAGGTTCTTCGCGATCACCTGGCCCACCGATCCGGGGCGGCTGCTCGCGCCGATGAGCGCGATGGCGCCCGGCGTGAGGAGGGCGTCGAGATTGCGGGTCGTCATCCCCGACTGATTGCCCGGATGCGCGGGAGGCGGCGTTGATCGCCGTCAAGAGGGTGGCTTTGACCTTGCTCAAGGCGAGGCCGTGGGTTGCGCGATCTGGTCGGCATGCGGGCGTCCAACCGCAAATCCCCGAGGATTGATCCCATGCCGACCTCCAACCCCAACGCCATCATCCCCTCCCTGCAGCGCTCGGCCTCCAACGCCTTCGGCCCATTGCAGCGGGAATTCAACCGCCTCTTCGACGAGCTCGGAAGCAGCTGGGAGACGTTCACCGAAGCGCGGCTCGCGCCCAGCATGGACGTGGCCGACACCGGGGAGGGGTTCGAAGTCTCGGTCGAGCTGCCCGGCATGAAGCGCGAGGACGTGAAGATCTCCATCGACGGCGACATGCTGACCGTCAGCGGAGAGAAGAAGGCCGAGAAGGAGACCAAGGAGAACAACTACCGTGTGGTTGAGCGCACCTATGGCGAGTTCTCGCGCTCCATCTACCTGCCGCGCAGCGTGGACGCCTCGAAGATCACCGCGGTCATGTCCGACGGGGTCCTGAAGATCACGGCGCCCAAGCGGCCCGAGGCGCAGACCAAGACCATCGAGATCCAGGCCTCCTGACCTCCCTCACCACTGGGAGGACTGGATGCGCGCCCCGGGATAATCTCCCGGGGCGTTTCCGTCAGGGAGGCGGGTCATGCTGGCGATGGTGCATCGGCCGCCGGATCGCCGGCTCTGCGAGGAGGTTCGCCCGCAACCGGAGCCCGGCCCGGGCGAGGTGCGGCTGAGGGTGAAGGCCTGCGGGGTCTGCCGGACGGACCTGCATGTGGTCGACGGCGATCTTGCGCCGGCGCGGCC
>JAGWSE010000389.1 GCA_028869395.1 Alphaproteobacteria bacterium
GCCAAGAAGATGATCGAGGCCGGCGCCTGCGCCATCCAGATCGAAAACCAGGTCTCCGACGAGAAGCAGTGCGGTCACCAGGACGGCAAGGTCACGGTCCCGCACGAGGACTTCATCCAGAAGCTGCGGGCCATCCGCTACGCCTTCCTGGAGCTCGGCGTCGACAACGGGATCATCGTGGCGCGCACCGACAGCCTGGGCGCGGGCCTGACCAAGCAGATCGCCTTCTCCAAGGAGCCGGGCGACCTGGGCGACAAGTACAACAGCTTCCTCGACTGCGACGAGGTCACGGCCGCCGACCTGAAGAACGGCGACGTGGTCATCGAGCGCGGCGGCAAGCTGCTGCGGCCGAAGCGCCTGCCCTCCAACCTTTTCCAGTTCCGCCCCGGCACCGGCGAGGACCGCTGCGTCCTGGACTGCATCACGGCGCTGGAGAACGGGGCCGACCTGCTCTGGATCGAGACCGAGAAGCCGCACGTCGAGCAGATCGCCGGCATGATGGACCGCATCCGCGCGGTGCGCCCGGAGGCCAAGCTCGCCTACAACAACTCGCCCTCGTTCAACTGGACGCTCAACTTCCGCCAGCAGGTCTACGACGCCTGGGCCAAGGCCGGTAAGGACGTCTCGGCTTACGACCGCGCGGGCCTGATGAGCGCCGAATACGACAGCTCGGCTCTCGCTCTCGAAGCCGACGAGAGGATCCGCACATTCCAGGCGGACGCGGCGAAGCGCGCGGGCATCTTCCACCACCTGATCACGCTGCCGACCTACCACACGGCCGCGCTCAGCACCGACAACCTGGCCCGCGAGTATTTCGGCGCCCAGGGGATGCTGGGCTACGTCCTGGGCGTGCAGCGCCAGGAGATCCGCCAGGGCATCGCCTGCGTGAAGCACCAGAACATGTCCGGCTCGGACATCGGCGACGACCACAAGGAATACTTCGCGGGCGAAGCCGCCCTGAAGGCGGCCGGCGCGCACAACACCATGAACCAGTTCGCCTAAGGCAGATCGGGTGAATGAGATGACCACGGAACGCTTCTGGGTGGTCGGCGGCGAGTACAGCTGCCTGGAGTTCAAGGCGCTGAAAAACGGCGCGCCCCAGGTGATGGGCCCCTACGGCACGCGCGAGGAGGCCCGCGAGGCGTGGCGGCGGATTTCGGACCAGACGCGCAGCTGCGCCACGGCCCGCTACGCCATCGCCACAGAGCAGCTCGTCCTGCCCAACTGAGTTCGCCAACTCTCAAGGCCCTTGCCCTTCGGGGCGGGGGCCCCTTTTCTTTTTCCGACCGTTGAGCCCCTAGAGCTCGGAGTATCCGCCATGTCCGTCGACCTCGCCGCCCGGCCCGCCGTCCAGATCAAGGCCTCGGCCGACCCCGCCCGCGCGGCCGAGGTGCTGACGCCCGAGGCGCTCGCCTTCCTGGCCGAGCTGCACCGCCGCTTCAACGATCGCCGCCTCGAGCTGCTGGCGTTGCGCGAAGAGCGCCAGCGCCGCTTCGACGCCGGCGCCGCGCCCGACTTCCTGGCCGAAACCCGGGCCGTGCGCGACGGCGACTGGAAGGTCGCGCCGATCCCGGCGGACCTGCTCGACCGCCGCGTCGAGATCACCGGCCCGGTCGATCGCAAGATGATCATCAACGCCCTGAACTCGGGGGCGAAGGTGTTCATGGCGGACTTTGAGGACGCCTCGGCGCCCACCTGGGCCAACATGGTCGAGGGCCAGGTCAATCTGAGGGACCGCTGGGCCGGCCAGCTCGGCTTCACCGATCCGTTGAGCGGCAAGAGCTATGCCCTGAAGGACAAGGTCGCGACGCTGATCGTGCGGCCGCGCGGCTGGCACCTGCCGGAAGCCCACGTCCTGGTCGACGGCGAGGAGATGTCGGGCTCCCTCTTCGACTTCGGCCTCTACTTCTTCCACAACGTCACGGCGCTGGTCGCCGCCGGCACCGGCCCCTACTTTTACCTGCCGAAGATGGAGAGCCATCTCGAAGCCCGGCTCTGGAACGATGTCTTCGTCCATGCCCAGCAGACGCTCGGCGTCCCCAACGGGACCATCAAGGCCACCGTGCTGATCGAGACCCTGCCCGCCGCCTTCGAGATGGACGAGATCCTCTACGAGTTGCGCGACCACATGGCCGGCCTCAACTGCGGCCGGTGGGACTACATCTTCTCCTACATCAAGCGCATGAAGGCCCATCCCGAGGCGCTGACCCCCGACCGCGCCCAGATGGTGATGAGCCAGGCGTTCCTGCGCGCCTATTCCCTGAAGCTGATCCAGACCTGCCACCGCCGAGGGGCCTTCGCCATGGGCGGCATGGCCGCGCAGATCCCGGTGAAGGGCGATCAGGCCGCCAACGAGGCCGCCTTCGCCAAGGTCCGCGCCGACAAGGAGCGCGAGGCCGGCGACGGCCACGACGGCACCTGGGTCGCCCACCCGGACCTGGTGCCGGTCGCCATGGAGGTCTTCGATCGCCTGATGCCGCAGCCGAACCAGCTCGGCAAGCTGCGCGAGGACGTCACCGTCACCCGCGAGGACATGCTGCGCGTCCACGACGGCCAGCGGACCGAAGCCGGCCTGCGCGAGAACATTCGGGTCGGCGTGCAGTACATCGAGGCCTGGCTGCGCGGCCGGGGCGCGGTGCCGCTCTACAACCTGATGGAGGACGCCGCGACCGCCGAGATCAGTCGCGCGCAGATCTGGCAGTGGATCCGCCAGAAGGCGAAGCTCGCCGACGGGCGCGAGGTGACGCCGGAACTCTTCCGCCAGGTGCTCGACGAGGAGATGGCGGCGCTTCGCCAGGCGCTGCCGGCCGAAGCCTTCGCCGGCGGCCGGTTCGCCGAGGCGGTCAGGATCTTCTCCGACATGAGCCTTTCGGACGCGTTCGAGGAGTTCCTGACCCTGCCCGCCTACCGCGTCCTGGAGTAGCGGTCCGCGCCTAGGACTGGATCAGCACCGTCTTGACGTTGACGAATTCGTGGATGCCGAACTCCGAGCATTCGCGGCCGTAGCCGGAGTCCTTCACGCCGCCGAACGGCAGGCGCGGGTCGGAGCGGACCGGCGCATTGACGAAGCTCATGCCGGCCTCCAGTTCCTCGGCCGCGATCCGCTCGCCGCGCGCCAGGTCGGACGTCAGGACGCCGGAACCCAGCCCGAAGCGTGAGGCGTTGGCGACCTCGATCGCCTCGGCCTCGCCGTGGGCCTCGATAACGGCCGCGACCGGACCGAAGACCTCCTCCTCGTAGGCGGCCATGCCCGGCTTCACGCCGCCCAGCACGGTCGCCGGATACCAGGCCCCCGGCCGGCCCGGGACTTCGCCACCGGTCAGCAGGCGCGCGCCCGCCGCGACGCTGCGCTTCACCTGGTCATGGATGTCGTCGCGCGCCTTCACGCTCTGCATCGGGCCGAGCCGGGTCGCGGCGTCGCGCGGATCGCCCATGCCGTAGGCCTGCATCTTCGTCACCAGAGCGCGTTCGAAGGCTTCACGCACCTCCGGGACCACGATGAACCGCTTGCCGCCGATGCAGCTTTGGCCGCCGTTGACCATGCGCGCGGCGGCGGCGACCTCGGCGGCCTTGTCAACGTCAGCGTCGCCCAGAACCAGGTAGGCGTCGGAGCCGCCGAGCTCGAGCACGGTCTTCTTCAGCACGCCGCCGGCGGCCTGGGCGACCTGCCGGCCGGCCTCCACGCTGCCGGTGAGTGTCACCGCGGCGATGGCGTCATCCTCGATCAATGGCCGGGTCTCGCGGCCGGGCACGAGCACCGTGCGGAACAGGTTCTCCGGGAACCCCGCCTCGCGGAACACGTCCTCGATGGCGAGGGCGCAGCCGGGCACGTTCGAGGCGTGCTTCAGCACCGCCGCGTTGCCGGCCATGAGGGTCGGGGCGGCGAAGCGGAAGACCTGCCAGAACGGGAAGTTCCACGGCATCACGGCCAGCACCACGCCCAGCGGATTGAAGGTCACGAAGGCCTTCGGCCCACCCATGTCCATCGGGCGGCGCGCCAGGAACCGTTCGGCGTGGTCGGCGAAATAGTCGCAGTTCGTGGCGCACTTCTCGACTTCGGCCAGGCCTTCGGCGCGGACCTTGCCCATCTCGACGGTCATCAGGTCGGCGAACTCGTCCTTCCGTCGCCGAAGCGTCGCGGCCGCCGCGCGCATCAGGCGCGCCCGCTCGTCGAACGCGGTGCGTCGCCACGCCGTCCAGGCCTGGTGGACGCTGCGCGCGATGGAGAGCGCCTCCTCGCGCGTGTGACCCCGGTAGGTGCGCCCGGGCCCGCCGGTCGCCGGGTCGAAGGTCCTGAGGATCGGCCGCCCAGTGGACGCCTCGCCCGCTTCGCGGGATTGCGACTGGTCGCGTTCAGGAGAGATGAGCTCGTCCATGGCGGGACTCCCGGTTCTCGAAAGCACGGGCCTCGAACCCACGGCCGCACGCACAGTTCCTCCGCATGCGCCCGCCGGTTGCGTTCACTCGTTGGTCACGCTCACGGTCCGTTATGGGCCACGGGCTGCTCCAAGAAAATTCGTACAGTTGCGTCCTGACGACATCGTCAACGGACCAACCCGGATTCCAGCACCAGCTACACCGCCCCCACCAGCGGGACCTACCACATCGGGGCGGTCACCTTCGCCGACGGCTATGCGGGCTCCTACCGCCTGGGGGACATGCAGACGGCGGCGACGGCGGGGCGGGGCGGGGCGGGGCGGGCGACGACACCATCCAGGCGGGCTCCGGCCCGGCACCTTCCACACCTTCTCCGGCGCGGGCCAGGACATCGTCTACGTCTTCGATCCGCCAAGGACGACTACGTCCAGCTGGACCCGGGCGCCGCCTACAACCTCATCCGGGCCGGCGCCGACACTGCCGTCGACATGGAAAAGGGCGACGAGATCATCCTGAAAAACGTGACGCTCTCCCGCCTTCCCGCGGCCTGGATCTTCGACGGATAACGGGACCTCCGGCCGTTCGGGCCGGAAGAGGATGGTGCGGCATCGCCGATACGAACGGCTGACCCGTGGATCACTAGGTTTCGCTGGCGGATGCGAGTTGGATTTAGGCCGACGCCGTATCGGGTGGGTGATGGCGGCCCGGCAATCCGAACCTGAAACCGACGCCAGCTGTGCGCCACTTGGCCGCGCGCCGCTTTGACCGATCGGACAACGGCCGCAACTTTATCCCGGGCGGGACGATGTCGCACCGTCAGCAGCCAAGCAAGGGCGCGAGTTTGCAGCGCGTTCGCACCCCCGTAAGCGCCCTGACCGTCGCAGATGTGGACGGCGTCCGCCGGCGCTCCGCTGAACAAGGCCCAAGCGGGCCACCCGATCGTCGCTAGGCCCTTCTACGAGAATCCAGCAGGCTCGACGCGCATCTGCTGCTGGATACTCAGCGGAAGATGCGACTGCTCGCGCTGTAACTTCGGCCGCGGCGTGCGGCGCATCACACCGTCTCGATCTTCGAGGTCTTCACGGGCTCGCTCACCTCTTCCCCGGGCTCGGACACGCGGAGGAAGAGCTCAATCAACGGGGTGTTGATGTAGTAGTTATTGCGCCCCTGCTGGTGCTTCTCGACGAATCCCGCCGCCGCAAGCTGGTCGAGATACTTGGACGCCGTCTGGCGGGTGACGCCCAGGTCCTGCTGAAGGAACTCGATCCGCGTATAGGGGTGCCGGAACAGGTTGTTCAGGAGGTCCTGAGAATATCGGATCGTGGGGTGATCGCGAAGACGGCGCTTGTAGTCCGCCATCAGCACTCGCATGCCCTCGACGATCGCGAGGGTCTCGCGCGAGGTGGTTGAGACCGCCCCCAGCATATAGAGCAGCCACGCCTCCCACGAGCCATCGTCACGCACCGCCTGCAGGAGCCGGTAGTAATCGCTCTTATGGCTGGTGATGTAGCGGCTCAGGTAGAGGATCGGGATTTCGAGGAGCCCGGTCCGGGTCAGGTAGAGCACATTGATAATGCGGCCGATCCGTCCGTTCCCGTCGGAGAAGGGGTGGATGCTCTCGAACTGGTGGTGGATGATCGCCATCTTCACGAGCGGGTCGAGATCGGACGCCTGGTCGTCGTTTATGAAGCGCTCGAGCGCCGTCATGTACGCTCGGATCTGTTCGTGGTCCTGCGGCGGGACGTAGACGAGCGTCCCCGTCCGGTCGTTCTTGAGCGCGGTCCCGGGCGTCGCGCGGAAGCCTTCCTCTGTCCGCTTCAGGACGTGGAACATGTCGATGATGGCGTTGCAGGTCAGCAGCCCCTGGTTTTGCTGGAGGCTGTCGAAGCCGCGTTTCAGGGCGTCCCGGTAGTTCTCGACTTCCTTGGCTGCGGGCGAACCAGGGCCGTCGAGGAACAGGCTCGCCTGGAAGAGCTCGTCCTGGGTGGTGACGATGTTCTCGATCTCGGAACTAGCCTTCGCCTCCTGGAGCGCCAGCGTATCGATCAGGATCGCCTGGTTTGGGATCGCCGCCGCCCGGCCCTTGAGTTCCGCGAGATGGCGGTGCGCGCGCGAAAGTTCGCGCAGAACGGCGGGCGTCTCGATTTCGCCCTTCGGCGGAAGCGCGGGAATTTTGTAAGTTGGCTTTAACACGTCGGGAATCGCATGTTCGATTTTTCCCAACTTTTTAACACGACGAATCGAACCTGTTAAACCAAGCGATATCTCCGATATCCAAATTCCAAGAACGTTCGCATTTCTCGAAGGTGGGAATTCAGAAGGCGTTATCGGGAAAGCCGATGCCAATCCGAGCTTTTGGGAACCAGAAGAACGAGATGGCGCTGAACGGGCCGTTCGAGGAGACGGTGAACATCCCCGCGCGCTACGAAGGGCGATGCTGCGACTACCTCTGCGGCCCGCGCAGGTAGGTTCAGCGGAGGCTAGGGAGGTCCTGGAAGATGCGCGGCGGCGCATCCGGGCCGATCCAGCCGATCAGCCGGCGGCTTCTGTTCAACTCCAGGCCCGTGGCCAACTAGAACCACAGACCATGCATTGACGGGAATTTTCGTTCGCAGCTCTCGGGGCTTAACTCGACCAGCGCAGAGCTTGCGTACGCCGCTCACGCGCGGAGTTGCTGGACCTCGACGGTCAGGTGCGAGAGCGACGGCAGTCGGCCCAGCCGGCGCTTGTAGAAGTCCGCCTGGCGCGACGTGTCGGTCGCGACCTCGACGATGGCGGCCAGGTGCCCGGGCCCGACCCGCCACAGGTGCAGATCGCACACGCGGTCCCCCTGCGCCTCAACGGTCCGCCGGATCGTCTCTGAAAGCCTTCCATCGGGGTTCATGTCGAGCAGGATCGAGCCAGTGTCGCGGATCAGGGCGACCGACCAGCTCGCGATCACGCAAGCGCCGACGATGCCGGCCAGGGGATCCATCCACATCCAGCCGAACAGCTTCGCGAGGACCAGGCCTGCGATGACCAGCACCGACACGGCCGCGTCGGCCATCACGTGGACGATGGCGGCGCGCATGTTGTTGTCACGGCCGTGCGCGCCGTGGGCGTGTTCCTCGAACACGAGCGCATGGCGTTCTCCCCCCACGGCGAGGTGCGCGACGAAGGCGTGCGGCTCCGGGATCTCCTCGGCGCTTTCGAGGTAGTCGCCGAAGTTGAGGAAGGAAAACCGCATCCGCTCGCCCTCGGGACGGACGGTCTCCAGCTCGACACCTTCCGGGTCCAGAACAGCCCCGTCATCGCGCCGAAGGCGGAACCTCGGCGGGACGCCCTCCTCGAAGATGCTGAGGGTCAGTGCGCCCCACTTCGTGAGCACCTCCTGCGCCTCCTCGTGGTCGTGGGCGTGATCATCGCCGTGCTCATGTCCATGTGAGTGACCATGCGAGTGGCCGTGATGGTGATCGTGCCCACCTGCGCTCAGGAGCCAGGCGCTGGCGACGTTCACGGCGAGCCCGAGCGCAGCGATCGGGATCGCTTCGTTGAAGTGGATCGGGACCGGGTGGAACAGCCTGCGGACGGCCTCGTACCCGATCAGGAGGGCGATCATTGCGAGTACGATCGCGCTGGTGAATCCGGCGAGATCGCCCAGCTTGCCCGTCCCGAAGCTGAAGCGCGGATCGCGGGCGTGCTTGCGGGAGAAGGTATAGGCCATCGCCGCCAGTAACAGCGCCCCGGCGTGGGTCGACATGTGGAGGCCGTCGGCGACCAGCGCGATCGAGCCGAACAGCGCGCCGCCGACGATCTCGCCCACCATCATCAGACCGCACAGGACAATCACGGCCCAGGCGCGGCGCTCGTTGGCCTGGTGCTCGGCGGCCAGAAACACGTGCTCGTGGCCGAATTCGGCGATGGTCTCTGCTGCCACGTCAGGCCTCACTTCAGATAGGTCCTAATGACCGACATAAGGTCGCCGGCCGCCGCGGCGTCGAGGGCGCCCGGGTGCTTCTCGGGGTCGACCAGATGGGTGTGGATGTGGTCCTCGACCACCTCGCCCATCAGCCCGGCAAGCGCGCCTCGCACGCCTGCGATCTGGTGCATGACGGTCTCGCAACCCGCCTCGGTCTCGAGAGCCCGTTCCAGGGCCTCGACCTGGCCGCGGATGCGCCTGACGCGCGCGATCAAGCGCTCTTTGTCCCGGACAGTATGCATACGTGCCGAATAGGGTAGGGATCTACCCTATGTCAATCCGCAGCAGAACCCGAAGGCTCGTCGCATTCTCTACGTCGGATGGGCGAAGGAACCCCGCGGATAGGATTGCGGACCCTTGGCGCCGGAAAATCGATCAGCGGCCCACCGGGCCGGTGTTGTCGAGGCGGGACGCCATGGTCGCGAACGCGGCGATGGGCTCGATCCCCAGCGCCCGAGCATAGCGGCAGAATTCCACGATCTCGATGCGCCGCTGGCGGGCTTCGATGCGATGCACGTGGCTCTGAGATCGGCCCAGGCGGCGGGCCAGTTCGCGCTGCGAAAGCCCGGCGTCCGTTCGCCACTGGGCCAGGATCGCGACAAGCGTCTCATACTCGGCGCCGAAGACAATGTTCGCCATCAGCGGATCCTGATGATGGCGTCCACCTCGACCGCAAATCCCATCGGGATTCGATATACGCCCACCGCGGAGCGTGCGTGGCGACCGGCCTCGCCGAAGACCTCGACCATGAGGTCGGAACAGCCGTTGAGGACCTTGGGGATGTCCGTGAAGTCAGGGCCGGCCTGCACGTAGCCGCCGAGCCGCACGATCTGCTCGACTCGATCGAGATCCCCATCGCAGGCCGCCTCGAACTGCGCGATGAGATTCACCCCGCACAGGCGAGCCGCGGTTCGCGCCCTGTCGACATCGACCTCCGCGCCCACCGTGCCCCGGATTCCCCCGTCCGGACCGGTGGAGAGCTGACCGGAAAGATGGACCAGGTCACCGACGCGCACGAAGGGAACGTAGTTCGCGACCGGCGCAGATGGCCTGGGCGGTACGATTCCAAGAGCCTTCAGCCGATCACGGATCTGGGACATGTCACATCCTGAAAAAGGAGAGCCGCGCGCAATGCGCCCGGCTCGAGGCTTCGGGGAGGATTTCTTCGCCCGGCTGCGCCCTGCTCAGCAGCCGGCGGGACTTCCGTCAGAACCGGTAATCGGCCTTGAAGTAGACGAACCGGCCATTGGTGCCGTAGGGGGCGATGTAGGCGTAGGGGAATATCCCCGCGTTGTCGGCGCCGTTGGTGCCTGCCGCCACGCTCGCCACGGTCGAGGCGATCTGCCGTTCGGGATACTTGTCGAACAGGTTGGTGGCGCCGACAGACACGGTGACATGGTCCGTCGCCTCGTAGCTGACGTCGAGGTCCGTGACGATGTCCGCCCGGAAGTGCTGGATGATGTCGGAGTTCACGGAACCCGGAGCGGCAGGCAGGAGCGTGACGCTGTAGCCGGGAATGAGCGCTGCGACCTGGGCAGGGGTGCGACCGGTGAGCGCCACCTCGGAGACCTCGCCGTACCGCGTGTTGACGAGCGTCACGGACCACTTCTCCCGGGTCCAGCCAAGCGTCAGGCTCTCCTTGTCCTTCGGCGTACCGTCCTGCAGCCGGACCTGGCTTGTGAGATCGAACAGCGGGGTGGTGATCCCGAGCGCGCCCAGGGCGGCCGGGGTCCCTGCGATACGGTCGATATGCGTATGGTTGAAGTTGGCCGCGAAGGTGGCCGCCAGTACGCCATAGTCCTCCATGTTCTGCCGCCACGTCGCGGTCACGTCCACGCCGCGGGTGGTGGTGTCGACGGCGTTGGTCATGAACGCGACCGAGTTGATGCCCGGTTGTCCGCTGGCCGCGAGGAAGCTGGTCAGCGCGTTGCTCTTGAACGTCGACGAGATCACGATCCGATCGCGAAGCTTGATCTGGTAGGCGTCAATGGTCGCCGCGAACGGACCACGGTGGAAAACCGCCCCAACCGATGCGTCCTTGGACTTCTCCGGCTTGAGCGGCGAGGCGCCCACTAGCGATGCGAGCGGCGCATGCACCGAGACGAACCGCACGTTCAACGGCTCGCCGTTGACGAAGTTTACGTTCGTCGAGCTGAAGTAGCTCTGGGCCAGCGCCGGAGCCCGGAAGCCCGTTCCGGCCGACGCCCGCAGCGCCAGGCCTTCCATCAGCGACAGGCGGCCGGCCAGCTTGAAGTCTGTCGTTGCGCCAAAATCCGAGTAGTCCTCGTGCCGCACGGCGGCGTCGAGCAGGAGGCGATCGGCAAAGGTCTTTTCGAGCTCCACGTATTCGGCCGTGCTGTGGCGGTCGGCGTCGGCGGCGTCGAGCGGCGTGAATCCGCCGCTTGGCTGAGCGCCCACCGGGGCAGGCTTGCCCGCATTCGGCCCGTCAAGGATCGGCTGACCACCGTTCAGGTAGCTCGCGAGGTCGCCGGGCGTCAGCGTGTAGTTCTCGTAGCGGTACTCCAACCCCAGGGCGAGCTTCAGCGGATCGCCGTCGCCCACCGGAAACTCGCGGGTGAGATCGAGATTGGTGGTCCACTGGGTGAATGACTGCCGTCCCCTGTCGAAGCTCGTGGGACTGGCCGCCCCGAGGGAGGCGTTGTCGGTATTGGTGTAGAAGTAGTGGTTACGGGACTTCCCGTAGTCCGTGGAGAGATCCCACCGAAAGCCCAGGAGATCTTTTCCCTTCACTCCAACCACCATCGAGGCGTTCTCGAAGACGATCGGGGCGAGCGGCATGAAGCCGTTGGGGTAGAGCGAGCGGATCGTCGCGTCATTGGCTGCGATCCGGTAGAAATTGTAGCTGACGCCGCTGAGCCGGTTGTAGCCGCCGAAGGCGTAGGCGGTGATGTCGCTCGTCAGCGGGAGTTGGCTGTTCAGGAAAACAGCGGCGTTGTGGAAACTCGGCTGGCCGAACACGAAGGTGTTGCGGTCGATGGTCGCTTCGCGGGGATCGAGGGCCCCGTTCGACGGCGTCAGTCCTACGCCCGAGCCATAGTTGCCCGATGGGACGACCGGGTTGCCGTTCACGCTGCCGAAGTACTGTTGGCGGGTGTCCGGCAGGGCCCGGTTGGTTTTTCCCTGGTACTGGTACGAACCCGTGATGCGGGCGAAACCGCCATCGTTGCCGATAGCAAAGCCGTTCGCGATCGAGAACTGGGCGTCCTTGCCGTCGCCCTGAGCGGTTTCCCCGACGCGCCCCGTCGCCCGGAAGCCCAAAGAATCATCCAGCTGGAGGTTGATCACGCCGGCGATGGCGTCTGAGCCGTACTGGGCCGCGGCTCCGTCGCGGAGCACCTCCACATGCCCGATCGCAGCGACCGGAATGGCGTTGAAATCGTAGGACACGTCTCCGCGCCCGATCTGCTGGTTTGTATTGAGATCAGCGTTGGTATGCCGTCGCTTGCCGTTGACGAGTAGCAGCAGCTCGCCCGTCGAGAGCCCCCGCAGGGTGGGCGACAGCAGGAAGTCGGACGCACCGGCTGTGGCCGGACGAGGCGTGTTGAAACTCGGTGTCAGGACCTTCAGGGCGCCCTGGAGGTCCGGTGCGCCGGCCTTCGCGAGTTCCGCGTTGGAGATCGAGTCGATGGGCGTGGGAGACTGCGTCACCACGCGGGGGCCGAATCTCGAACCGGTGACGACCAGTTCCTGGACTTCAGTGGCGCCGCCTTTGGCCGACTGGGCGTAGGCCGCGGCGGGCGCCATGCCCAGCGCCACGACCGCCGCTGAGGCCAGCAGTGCGGTCCGCGGGATTCGCGTCATCTCGGTCGTCATGTTCAGGACTCCCCCTCACGTCGTTATGCGACGACGATGTGGGCTTGGCGCTAGAAAGACAATTGACGGAATGACAGTACTCAATGCGTGAATGTTATAGGCCGCTCTCGGTGAGCGTCAGCCATGACTGAACGCCCCGCGTTGATGCGAGGGCTCGGTCGGAATGCTGCGGGCGTCAGTGGGCGATGCGCCCCAGGAAGGCCTGCGTCCGGGCGTGCTGGGGCGACTCGAAGAACGCCTCCGGGGCCGCCATTTCGACGATCTGGCCCGCATCCATGAACACGATGCGATCCGCCACCCGGCGGGCGAATCCCATTTCATGCGTCACGCACAGCATGGTCATCCCCTCTTCCGCGAGCGCGACCATGATCTCGAGGACCTCGCCCACCATTTCCATGTCGAGGGCCGACGTCGGCTCGTCGAACAGCATGACCTTGGGATCCATGCACAGCGCGCGGGCGATGGCGACACGCTGCTGCTGGCCGCCCGAGAGCTGGCCCGGGTACTTCCCCGCCTGGTCCGGAATCCGCACCTTCTCGAGATAGTACATGGCCCGGTCCCGCGCTTCCTCAGGAGGAACCTTCGCCACCCGGACTTGGGCGAGGGTGCAGTTCTCGAGGACAGTCTTGTGCGGGAACAGATTGAAGCTCTGGAAAACCATGCCGACGGACCGGCGCACCATGTCGATGCTCCTGTCTCCGGACTTCAGCTCGACACCTTGCACGAGAACCTGCCCTTCCTCCGCGGTCTCCAGGCCATTGACGCAGCGGATGAGAGTGGATTTTCCGGACCCCGACGGTCCGCAGATGACCACGCGTTCTCCGCGGCCGACGCTCAGGCTCACGTCCCGAAGGGCGTGATAGGCGCCGTACCACTTGTTGAGAGCGTTGATCTCGACCGCTGGTGTCGCCGTCTCGGTCATGAGGAGGCTCCGAAGGCCGGCCTTCGCTCGAGCCAGAGCGCATACCGGGAGATGCTGAAGCAGATGACGAAGTAGATGAGGGCGACGAAGCCGTACGTCTCCATGTACGGCCCCGGCCACTTGGGATCGGTCAGCGCCGCACGCCCGGCGCTGAGCAGGTCGAAAAGGCCGACGAGAAGCACCAGGCTGGTGTTCTTGACGATGACGACGACGGTATTGGTCAGGGCCGGGATGACGTTGCCGACGGCCTGCGGCAGGACGATGAGACGCGTCGTCGCCCACCAGCTCAGCCCGAGCGCCCGGCCGGCCTCGGCCTGGCCGGCCCCGACGCCCTGGAGACCTCCGCGGAGGACTTCGGCGAGATAGGCCGCGCTGAATACGGTGAGCGCCGCCAGAGCCCGCGCGAGATTGTCCAGCTTCACCCCGTCGGGAAGCATGAGGGGCAACAGGATTGCTGCGATGAAGAGAATGGTCACGAGCGGCAGGCCTCGGACCAGCTCGATGACTGCGATCGACATCCAACGGAGGCCTGGCAGTTCAGAACGTCGTCCCAGGGCCAGCGCCACCCCCAGCGGGAAGCCGATGGCCAGCGACAGGACCGTAAGGAGCACGGTCACGGGCAGGCCGCCCCAGGCGCTTGTCGGAACGGGCGTAAGCCCGAGGACCCCGCCCGACATGAGGAGCACCGCGACGGCCACGGCGCCTGCCCAGAGCCAGAGGGTCAGCCGCGTCC
Source organism: Alphaproteobacteria bacterium (assembly GCA_028869395.1). Classification (GTDB taxonomy): domain Bacteria; phylum Pseudomonadota; class Alphaproteobacteria; order Caulobacterales; family Caulobacteraceae; genus Phenylobacterium. Next base: position 13,825 of record JAGWSE010000389.1, read on the forward strand.
ACCGCGACGGCGGAAGGGTCCAGAGCGCGAGCAGGACGAACATCGCGACCATCGCCGCGGGACGCCACCGCTGCTCCGGCGGATAGATTCCGAACAGGATGAATGGCGCCTTGGAGCGGAGAAACGCCCAGCAGGCGCCTTGGCCGCCGCACGCCGTCCCCGGCCCTGACCATGCCGCGCGCACGAGGCCCCACGAAACGAGCTTCGGCCCAAGCTCCAGCAGACCGGCGAGGGCCGCCAGTGTGATGCCCGAGCTGACCGCGTCTCCGAACAGGGTGCGCCACACAGGCGTCCGTCTCGCGGCGGGCGCGGCGCGGGCTGGAGCGGGATGGGCCAGGACGAAGGCCTCGGCGAGGGGCGGCGAGTTCATCGGGAGGGCAATGCGAACTTGCGGTTGAGGGTGTTCATCCCCGCCGCTGCGAGAAGGCTGATCAGCAGGAACACAGCCATCAGGATCACGACGCATTCCACGGCCTGGCCGGTCTCGCTGATGGCCGATGCGGCCACGAAGGAGATGTCCGGGTAACCCACCACCAGGGCGAGGGTCGTATTCTTCACGACGTTTATGTACTGGCTGGTCAGTGGCGGAATGATCGTTCGGAAAGCCTGGGGCAGGATGAGGAGGCGCAAGGTCTGCGACCGCGTCAGCCCGAGCGACAGGCCAGCCTCCCACTGCCCCTTCGGCACGGCCTCGATGCCCCCCCTTATGATCTCGCCCACATAGACGGACGAATAGAGCACCAGCCCCAGAGCCATGGCCGCGAACTCGGGCGAGAGCTGGAGGCCGCCGATGAAGTTCACGTGCTCGAGGCGCGGCGGACGGAGTCCGACAGAGAGTCCGACCGTGGCCCAGATGAGGGCCGCTATCGCCCACGCAAGAGCGGCGGCGTACAGGAGGATGCGGCGGCGCCCAGGACGCAGGATGGACGCCGAACCGGCGAGCAGCGCGCCCGCCGCCAGGCCCAGCCAGACCAACCGCACCGGGACTGCCGGACCATCGATCTTCAGGGCGGGCAGGTAGACGCCGCGATTGCTCAGGAAGACGCCGGCGATCGGGTGCAGGGCCCGGTGGATGTCGGGCAGCCCAAGCGTGACGAGGCTGTACCAGAACAACAGCTGGACGATGACGGGGGTGTTCCGCAGCACATCGACGACGGCGGCGGCGAGTCCGGCGACGAGCACCTTGGACGAGCGCCTGGCGAGGGCCAGGGCGAACCCCAGCACGGTCGAGAGGACCACGATAAGGACGGACATCAGCAGGGTGTTCGCGAGCCCGACCGCGAACGCCCAGCCGATGGTGTCGCTGGCGCTATAGGGGAGCACGCTCTGCGAGATCGGGAAGTAGCCCGGCCGCGAAAGGAAGCCCCAGCCGACGGCGATGCCACGCTCGTCGAGATTGGCGGCGGTGTTTCGCGCAAGCCAGAGGGCTCCAGCGATCGCCGCGGCCAGGATCAGCACCTGGAGGAGGGCATTGCGCCACTTGGCGCGAGACCAGCGCAGTGCGGCCGGACCGCCTGTGCGACGGGTGTTCATTCGAAGGGCAGCGGCACCATCAGGCCGCCATCCCTTTGCAGGCGGTTGAGGCCCCGATCGATCTTCAGGGGGCTATCCTTACCCACGTCGCGATCGAACACCTCCCCGTAGTTCCCGACCTGCTTGATGATGCGGTAGGCCCAGGCCTCGTCGAGGCCCAGCGCCTTGCCGTTGCCGGGGTCGACGCCGAGGAAGCGTCGAACCCGCGGATCCTTGGAGTTCCGCATCTCGTCGACGTTGGCCTGCGTGATTCCGAGCTCCTCCGCGGTCAGCATGGCCTCGAAGCTCCACTTCACGATGTCGAACCACTGGTCGTCGCCTTGCCGGACGGCCGGCGTGAGCGCTTCCACCTCGTCCGTCGCCGGGAAGATCACGTAGTCGGATGGGTTCTTGGCGAGCGTGGCCCGCACGGAGGCGAGCGCGGAGGCGTCGGTGACAAGGGCGTCACATCGGCCGGCGAAGAACGCAGCTCTCGTGGCCTGGACGTTGTCGAAGATCACGGGCCGGATGTGCAGGTGATCGGTCTCGGAGATGCGCTCGAGGACAGCGGCCGTCGACTCGCCGCTCTGAAGGCAGACAGACGCGTCCTTGAGTCCCTTCGGTGAGCTTGCGCCAAGGCTCTTGGGCGCCAGGAAGCCGACGTAGTCGTAGTAGTTGGGGATCGTGAAGTTGATGCCGCTCGCGTCTCGGGTCAGGGTCCAGGTGAAGGTCCTGGGAAGCAGGTCCACCTGCCCGGTCTGGAGGGCGACCAGCCTCTGATCGCCGGAAAGGGGGAGGAAGCGCGCCTTGTTCTTATCGCCGAGCACCGCGGCCGCCACCGCGCGACAGGTGTCGACGTCCAGCCCGCGCCAGTAACCGTTCTTGTCCGGAGCGCCGAAGCCGACCGTTCCCTGGCTCGCACCGCAGGTGATGTAACCCTGGCGACGAACGGCGGCGAGCGTGGCGCCGCCTCCAGTGCTTGCATGATGCGGCGAACACGCGGCGAGGGCTGCCGTCAGGGTCAGAGCCGCCCAACGCAACCGACGGGGCCGCGTCATGATCCGGGCTCGGCCAGGTCCGAGCCAACGTGGGCGAACAGGCGGGAAAGGTCGTCCCAGAGGTCCTGCGGATCTTCAAGACCGATGCTGATGCGCAGGATCGGCCCCTCCTCGCGCCAGGGAACCGCCACCCTGTCGGACCGGATGTCCATGGGCACGATCAGGCTACGGACGCCCCCCCACGACGCGCCGATGGCGAAGGTCTTCATCGCCGAGAGCGCAGCGTCCAGGCGATGTTCCACGCCCGGTTTCATGACGACGCTGAAGAGGCCGCTCGCCCCGCTGAAGTCCCGCCGCCAGATCTCGTGACCTGGGCAGGTCGGGAGAGCTGGATGCAGCACCCGGTCCACGCCGGGCTGACCGACGATCCGCTGCGCCAGCGCCTCGGCGACATGGCCCACATGCGCGAGACGCACGCCCATGGTCTGGAGGCCGCGGATCGCAAGCTGGCACTCGTCGGGCGAGACACCGATCCCGAGCATGCGCGTGGTGTCCTTCAGGCGCCTGTGCAGGGCGACCTCACGCACGGTGATCGACCCGAGCAGAATGTCCGAGTGCCCACCCACGTACTTGGTGAGCGCCTCCATCGCGAAATCCGCGCCGTGGTCCAGGGGTTTGAACAGGAGCGGCGTAGCCCAGGTGTTGTCGCAGCCGACGAACGCGCCCTTGGCGTGAGCCGCCGCAGCGA
>JAGWSE010000390.1 GCA_028869395.1 Alphaproteobacteria bacterium
CCCGGTCGCTATATTCCCCTCAACATCGCCTGTTAGCGCTGGATGGCGCTTTCGAGCGGCGGGCCCCGGCCCGGCCGCTTTTTTCTTTGCCGGAGGCCGGCCGTTGCGCGGGAAGACCGCCGAGGACGCAAGACTGCTGGAGCTGCTCGACCCCGTGGCCGAGGCGGCGGGCTACGGCATCGTGCGGCTGCGGCTGATGGGCGGCTCCGAGCGGCGGCGGCTGCAGATCATGGCCGAGCGGCCCGATGGCGAGATGCTGATCGAGGATTGCGCCAAGCTGTCACGCACCCTCTCGGAGGTTCTGGACGCCGCCGATCCGATCAGCGGCGAATACACCCTCGAGGTCTCCTCGCCCGGCGTCGACCGGCCGCTGACCCGCAAACAGGATTTCGAGACCTACGAGGGCTACGAGGCGCGTCTCGAGCTCGACCGGCTGGCCGAGGGGCGCAAGCGCTTCAAGGGCGTGCTGGCCGGCGTCGAGGGCGACAACATCGCGATCGATCTCGAGGGCGAGGAAGAGACCACCCTGATCCCGTTCGCGTGGATCCAGGAGGCCAAGCTCGTCCTGACCGACGAGCTGATGAAGCGCGGGGCCGAGGAACGCGCCCAGCGCATGCAACACCAAGACAACGAAGCATCCGAGTAAGGAAGAAGACCCCATGAGCCTGACCGGCATTTCCGCCAACCGGCTTGAGCTTCTGCAGATCGCCGAGGCCGTCGCCCGCGAGAAGGCGATCGACAAGGAGATCGTCATCGAGGCCATCGAGGACGCGATCCAGAAGGGCGCCCGGGCCCGCTACGGCGCCGAGCACGACATCCGCGTCCACATCGATCCCAAGACCGGCGAGACCACCATCACGCGCGTGGTCACCGTGGTCGAAGACGACGCCACCTTCGGCGGCGGGGTCGACGAGGAAGGCAACGAGCTCCCCATCGAGGAGCCGCCGGGCATCATCCGCCTGGCCGACGCCAAGCGCACCGACAAGGACGCGTTCGTAGGCAAGACCTACGAGGAGACCCTGCCGCCCTTCGAATTCGGCCGGGTTCAAACCCAGATGGCCCGCCAGGTGGTCATGGGGAAGGTCCGCGAAGCCGAGCGCGAGCGTCAGCACGAGGAGTTCAAGGACCGCGTGGGCGAGATCGTGAACGGTGTCGTCAAGCGCGTCGAATACGGCAACGTCATCGTCGATCTGGGACGTGGCGAAGGCATCATGCGCCGCGACCAGTCGATCCCGCGCGAGAACTTCAATATCGGCGACCGGATCCGCTGCTACATCTACGACGTACGGCGCGAGACCAAGGGCCCGCAGATCCTGCTGTCGCGCGCCCACGGCGGCTTCATGGCCAAGCTGTTCGCGCAGGAAGTGCCGGAGGTCTATGACGGAGTCATCGAGATCCGCGCCGTGGCCCGCGATCCGGGCAGCCGCGCCAAGATGGCGGTGGTCTCCAACGACAGCTCGATCGACCCGGTCGGCGCCTGCGTCGGCATGCGCGGAAGCCGCGTCCAGGCCGTCGTGGCCGAGCTGCAGGGCGAGAAGATCGACATCATCCAGTGGAGCCCGGACGACCCGACGTTCATCGTCAACGCGCTGGCGCCGGCCGAAGTCTCCAAGGTCGTCATGGACGAGGAGGACAACCGGGTGGAGGTGGTGGTGCCGGACGAGCAGCTGTCGCTCGCCATCGGCCGCCGCGGCCAGAACGTGCGCCTCGCCTCGCAGCTGACCGGCTGGCAGATCGACATCATCACCGAGAGCCAGGAGAGCGAGCGCCGTCAGCGGGAGTTCGCCGAGCGCACCGCGCTCTTCCAGGAAGCGCTCGACGTCGACGAGGTCATTGCCCAGCTGCTGGTCACCGAAGGCTTCGCCAGCGTCGAGGACGTGGCCTATGTGGAGCCGAACGAGATCGCCGCCATCGAAGGCTTCGACGAGGACACCGCCGAGGAAATCCAGGCCCGCGCCCGCGACTACCTGGAGAAGGAGGCTGCCGAGTACGACGCCAAGCGCCGCGAACTGGGCGTCGAGGACGGGCTTCTGGAGATCGAGGGGATCACCCTGCCGATGGCCGTGGCCCTGGGGGAAGCGGACATCAAGACCGTGGAGGATCTCGCCGGCCTGGTCCCCGACGACCTGCGCGGCTGGTACGAGAGCAAGAACGGCGAGCGCGTGCGCGAGCCGGGCATCCTCGAGAGCTTCGGCCTCGATCCCCAGGACGCCGAACTCCTGATCATGCGCGCCCGCGTGGCCATGGGATGGGTCGAACCTGAGCCTGAGCCCGAAGCTGAAGAGGTGGAGGACAGCGAAGCCTACGCCGAAGCCGAGATGGCCGGCGAAGCTCGGGACGCCTGACACCTCTCATCCACCGCTCGCCCCGCCAAGGCGGGCATCCAAGCTGAGACTGATTCCTCCATCGAGGCCGCCGATCTTGCACCGCTCCAACCTCAGCTTGGGTTCCCGCCTGCGCGGGAATGAGCGGTAGGTAGGTGGCCGCCGATGGAGGACTCCGCCGCTAGCCCAGCGACACACGCAGACGCATCCCGCGAGCGCCGCGACATCGTCTCCGGCGAGGTGATGGACGAGGCCGCGCTGATCCGCTTCGTGGCCGGACCCGACGGCGTGGTCGTGCCCGATCTGGCCCGCAAGCTCCCGGGCCGGGGCCTATGGGTCGCCGCGAACCGAACGGCGGTCGAGGCCGCCGCCAGGAAGAACCTCTTCGCCCGCGCCGCGAAGGCCAAGCTCTCCGCGCCGGGCGACCTCGCGACGCAGGTGGAAATCCTGCTGAAGCGTCGACTCTTGGCCGGCTTGGGCCTTGCACGGAAGGCCGGCACGCTTACCTCTGGCTTCGAAAAGGTTTCTCAGGCCCTCGCATCCCAGAAGGCCGCCTGGCTCATCGAGGCGTCTGACGGCGCCGCGGACGGTCGGCGAAAGCTCTGGGCGTTGGCCCGCAAGCAGCCCCCGGTCCCAGGCCTGATAGGCGCCTTCAGCGCCGCCGAATTGGGTTTGGCCTTAGGGGCTGAGAATGTGATACACACCGCCTTCCTTGCGGGGCGAGCCGCCGATCGTTGGGCGCAGGACGTTCACCGATTGTCGGGCTTTTGCCCGCTCCTTCCTGAGAGTTGGCGCGAGGAGCCTTGAGGGCGAACGGGATGGAAATCCCGGGCGTCGTCATTGGGACATCGATCTGTTTGGCCGGACCGCCGGTCGCACGAGTAAAGCGAGCGCATGAGCGACGACAACAACAATGGCCGAGGCTCTCCCCAAGGCGGGCGACCGCCCCTGACGCTGAAGCCCCGCGGTGCGGGATCGGTCAGCGCCGGGACGGTGAGGCAAAGCTTCAGCCACGGCCGTTCGAAGACGGTGGTCGTCGAGACCAAGCGTCCGCGCACGCACGCGGCGCCGGCGGGCAATCTCGCCGCCCCCTCCGCCGCCGAGCGCCAGCGCACCGGACCTGGCCCGTCGCAGCCGACCGCGCCGCGTGGCGGGGCCGCCTCGGCCGACGGCCTCTCCGCCGAGGAGCGCGCCGCCCGACAGCGCGCGATCGAGCTTGCCCGCCAGCAGCAGGAGCGGCAGGCCGCGGAGCACCGCGCCGCCGAGGAGCG
>JAGWSE010000391.1 GCA_028869395.1 Alphaproteobacteria bacterium
CGCGCGCGGCCGGGCCGAAGAAGGTCTCGTTGTTGGCCCAGGCCGCCTCGGCGCGGGCGTCCTCCAGCGTCGTGGGCGCGCCGCCGAGGCGGAGGCTTCCGTCGTCGCCCATCAGGATCGGTTCGACGCGGCCACCGAGCCGAGAGATGGCCGCCTCGAGCCGCCGGAACGAAGGTTCGTAGATCAGAAGCCGCATGGTCCGTCCCCGGCGCAGGCTTTACGCCGGAGACGGACGCACGGCTAGCCTATCGGCCGCCGGTCTGGCCGGCGGAGGCGGTCGTCGCGGCCGCCGTGGTCGCGGGCTTGTGCTCCTCGCGATGGCGGGCGCGCATCATCTTCTGGGCCGCTGCGAGTTCCTGCGGCTCGAGCGCGCCATCATGGTTCGTGTCGATCATGGCGAAGTACTTGAGCAGCATGTCGCCCATCTGGCCGCGGTTGATCAGCTCGGCCTTCTCGAGCTTGCCGTCGAGGTTGTCGTCCAGCATGCCCATCATGTGGCCCCGGGCCAGATCCTGGTCGTACTGCGGCAGCAGGTGGTCGGACGTCTCGTCGAGCCAGCGGAAGCGGATCGCGGTGTAGAACATCTCGTCCCAGGACTGCTCGCCCCAGCGGATCTCCTTCTTGGGGTCTGGGTTGGCTGGGTTTTCCTTGGAGTTGTCGTACGTCCAGTGGGCGATCAGCTTGGAACCGGCCGGGATCCTGATCGGCGTGGCGAAGGTGTAGTCGCGCTGCCAGTTGAAATCGTAGCGCGGCAGAACCAGCAGCTCCTTCATCTTGCCGCCGGGATATTCCACCCACAGGTCGGAGGCGTAGCCCCGGTAGTGGGCGTGCGGGAACGCCGAATAGAGCAGCATATCGTGCGGGATCGCCAGGTAGGCGACCTCGTGGTGCCGCGCGACGTTCGGCGGGATGTCGATGGTGGTGTCGATCACCACCTGGTCGTGCAGCACGTACTTCGGCTTCTGGCCGTCCTTGTAGAAGTAGACGCCGATCCTGGAGTGATCGACCACCTGCTTGCCGAACGGCGTGTAGTGCGCCTGGATGCCCACCGCGCCCCCGGGCGGCAGGTAGGACCCGGTGTTCGCCGGGTCGACCTCGGATTCCGCGCCGACGGCGTAGCCACCGACCGATCCGCCCCACCGCGTTTCATAGGCCGGCTGGCCGGGTGCGGGCACGTCCTTCATGTAGCCGGTCAGGATGTGGTGCACGCCCTGGCGCGATTCGACCTTCACGGTCGTGGCGCGGATCCAGTGGCCCTTGGTTTCGGGATTGGCCACCCACGGGTGCTGGTAGTCCACGACCCCGGTCGCCGGGATCGTGAACGCCGGGACGTCCAGCACCAGGTCTGGCTTGCCCAGCGGCCACTCGGTGGCCACGTGGGGGTGCTCGGCGAGCGGGTCGGCCCCGTCGCCGCGCGGCGCGCCCTGCTCGACCCAGTGCACGAGGGTCTTGATCTCGTCGGGGCTCATGTTCCCCTTGTCGGAGAAGTGGCCCACGTGCGGGTCGGCGCCGTAGGGCGGCATCCGGTGGGTCATGACGACCTCTCGGATCATCGGCGAGAAGCCCTTCACGATCGCGTAGCTGGACATGGCGAAGGGAGCGATCCCGCCCTTCTCGTGGCAGGCGACGCAGTTCTTCTCGAGGATCGGCGCCACGTCCTTCACATAGCTGATCGGCTTGGCCTGGGCACGGGCGGGGAAGTCGATCAGGCAACCCTTGGCGGGAAGGCTCGCCTGCTCCACCGGCTTGCCGGCCAGCAGCGCGTCGAGGGCGTCGGCGGCCCAGCGGTGCTGAGGCGGCTTCTGGCCGCCGCCGTAGTCCGACCTGTCGTCGGCCGGGCCGTGGTAGACCACGCGCCAGGTCTTCGGGTCGATGACGATCACCTCGGCCGTGCGTTGCACGCCCAGCTCCTCGCCCACCAGCTGGTTGGTATCCAGCAGGATCGGCATGTCGTAGCCGGCGTCCTTGGCCTCGTCGATGATGGCGTCGCGGGTATCCTGGGCCGCGGAGTTGAGCATGAAGAACTTCACGCCCTTACCGGCGAACTGCTGCTCCAGCTCCTTGTAGACCGGCGCCTGGCTGCGCGAGATCGGGCAGCCGTCCATCTGGGTGATGAGCACGATCGCCGACTTGTCGGCCATCCGGTAGAGTTCGTGTCCGTTCAGGTTCTGGTCGACCAGCATGAAGTTGCCGACCTTCACGGGCTGCGCGGCGGGGCTTTCCGCCGCAGCCGCCCGCGGGCTCGCCTGTCCGACCAGGCCGTCGCTCGACAGACCATAGATCAATGCGGCGCCGCCCAGCGCCAGCACGGCCATCCGCGCCTTCATCTCGAAATCTCCTCCCGGCCCCGGGCCTGTTCCCGCCCGCGCAAGCCCTACGCCACGATCCGGTGGCGTTCAGGGCCGCTTATCAACATACCGCTGTTTCACGAATATTTCGATGACGCCGGTGTCACGATCGCGCCTTTTCCGCCGCGATCCAGGCGTCGATGCGCTTCTCCAGCAGGTCGAGCGGCAGGGGGCCAGCCAGCAGCACGGCGTCGTGGAAGCGGCGGATGTCGAACCTGGGCCCAAGCTCCGCCTCCGCCTTCTTGCGCAGCTCGACGATCTTCAGCTCGCCGATCTTGTAGGCGAGCGCCTGGCCCGGCCAGCTGACGTAGCGGGCCAGTTCGACCTTGATGTTCAGCGGCGAGAGGGCGGTGTTGTCGGTGAAGCACTCGCGCGCCTGATCAAGGCTCCAGCCCATCCAGTGGATGCCGGTGTCGGCGACCAAACGGCAGGCGCGCCACATGTCGTAGGACAGCCGGCCGAAGCGCTCGTACGGCGTGCGATAGATGCCCATCTCCTCGCCGAGCCGCTCCGAATACAGGCCCCAGCCTTCGGTGAAGGCGGTCGCGTCGGCATGACGGCGGAAGGCGGGCACGCCGTGCAGCTCCTGGGCAAGCGCGATCTGGATATGGTGGCCGGGGACGCCTTCGTGCAGCGTCAGGGCCGGCAGTTCGTACAGCGGTCGCTGGTCCAGATGACTGGTGTTGACCATGTAGCCGCCGGCGATGCCGAGCTTGGGCGAGCCCTCGAAATATCGCCCGGTGGTGTAGGTGTCCTCGATCTCCCGCGGCACCGGCCGCACGGCCAGCGGCAGGCGCGGCAGGGTGCCGAAGTAGCGCGGCAGCTTGTCCTCAATGCGCGAGACGATCAGCGCCGCCTTCTCCAGCAGGTCCTCGCGCGAGGTCGCGTAGAAGCGCGGGTCCTTGCGCAACATGGCGATGAAGGCCGGCAGGTCGCCCTTGAAGCCGGTCTCGCGCATGACCGCTTCCATCTCCGCGCGGATGCGTTTCACCTCGGCCACCCCGATCGCATGGATCTGGTCGGGGGTCAGGTCGGTGGTGGTGTGCTCGGCGACCAGCCAGCGATAGTAGGCTTCGCCGTTGGGCAGGCTGCGGGCCGCAAGCTGGGGCCGGGCCGCCGGCAGATACTCGGTCTCGAGGAACGTCAGGAACGCCGCCTGCGCCGGGCGGATCCTGTCGCGGATGATGGCGACGCCTTCCGCCCGCAGCGCGGCGCGCCGGGCGGCGGGCATCGACGTCGGCAGGGTGTCGAACGGCTTCAGCAGCGGATCGCTGTCGACCGGGCGGGCGACCTCCGCCTTGGCCCGGGCGATCACCGCCTCGACAGTCATCCGGGGTTGGGTGAACCGGTCTTGGACGCCGCGGCGGGCGTTGTCGATGTTCTGCGCGAAATAAGTCGGCAAGGCCCGCATCCGCGAGAGCCAGGCCTGCGCGTCGGCCTCGTTGTTGAGGTCAGTCGTGTCGGCGAAATAATCGAGCTCCTCGTCGAAGCCCGAGTCGGAATTGAACGGCATCCGGGCTTCGTCGAAGCCCAGGCTCTTCAGGCGGTTGTCGAGGGTCCAGGCCAGGAACTCGCGGTTCAGTTCGGCCTTGTCGGAAAGCCCCTTCGCATCGATGGCGTTCAGCCGGGCCTGGAAGGCTTCCAGCATCCGCTTGCGGGTCGCGTCCGCCGCGGGCGAGACGTCCGGCAGGCGCTCGAGGGCGGCCTGATCGCCTTCGCGTCCGGCGGCGAACGGGTCGTCGGCCAGCCACCAGTGGTCATAGTCGGCCACGACCTTGTTGAGCGCGGCGTCATCGGCCAGCGCAGGCCGCGCGAACATCAGCAGAGCCAGGACAAGCAGCAGTCGACGCATGGACATCCCCCGAACCAAGGAGAGCCAAGCTGGCGCAACGCGCGCCCGGGAACAACACTTGTCCGGGGCTTCCCATGCCCTCATGCTTGCGCTTCAAGGGGCGGGCGTTCCAGCCCGGGGGAATTCCGCACATGAGCTTTGTCACGCGCCGCAAGCCGGTGGCTGTCGCCGCGCCCGCCGCGGGCGCCCATCGCCTGAAGCCGACGCTGTCGTGGCCGCACCTCGTCGCCTTGGGGGTCGGCGCGATCGTAGGGACGGGAATCTACACCCTGACCGGCGTCGCGGCGGGGCTCGCCGGACCGGCGGTGATGTTCTCCTTCGCCATGGCGGGCGTGGTCTGCGCCTGCGCGGCGCTCTGCTACGCAGAGATGGCGAGCCTGACGCCCCAGGCGGGCAGCGCGTACACCTATTCGTACGTCAGCCTCGGCGAACTGGTGGCCTGGATCATCGGCTGGAGCCTGATCCTCGAATACACCCTGGTCTGCAGCGCGGTCTCGGTCGGCTGGGCGGGCTATGCCGCGGGGCTGATGGAACAGGCGCACTGGGGCGTGCCCAAGGCTTTGCTGGCCGGTCCCGACGCCGGCGGCATGGTCAACCTGCCGGCGGTGTTCATCGCGCTGGTGGTCACCGGCGTCCTGCTAACCGGCACGCGCGAGAGCGCGACCGTCAACTTCGTCCTGGTGATCGTGAAGCTCGTCGCGCTGGCCGCCTTCGTGGCGTTCACCCTGCCCAGCTTCGATGCGCGCCACTTCCATCCCTTCGCGCCGTTCGGCTGGGGCGCGCACGAGATCGACGGCAAGAAGTACGGGGTGATGGGCGCCGCGGCGATCATCTTCTTCGCCTTCTATGGCTTCGACGCGATCTCGACGGCGGCCGAGGAGGCCAAGAACCCGAAGCGCGACCTGACCATCGGCATCGTCGGCTCCATGGCGCTGTGCACCCTGATCTACATGGTGGTTGCGGCCTGCGCGCTGGGCGCCCAGCCGTTTCAGGTGTTCTCGAAGACCGCCGAGCCGCTGGCCTTCATCCTGCGGCAGGTCGGCCGGCCGGGCGCGGCCTCGGTCATCGCCGGCGCCGCCGTCGTGGCGCTGCCGACCGTCATCATGGTCTTCATGTTCGGCCAGAGCCGGGTGTTCTTCGCCATGGCGCGCGACGGGCTGCTGCCGCGTGGGCTCGCCGGGATCGACCGCCGCGGGGTGCCGGTCGCCGTGACCCTGCTGACGGGCGTGATCGCCGCGGTGATCGCGGGCGCTCTGCCGCTGTCGGACATCGCCTCGCTCGCCAACGCCGGCACGCTGGCCGCCTTCGTCGCCACGGCCTGCGCCGTCATGGTCCTGCGGCGCCGCAGCCCGGAGCTCGCCCGCCCGTTCGTGACGCCGTTCGTCTGGGTGATCGCCCCGGCGGCGGTGCTCGGGTGCCTTTATCTGTTCACCAGCCTGCAGGCGAGGACGATCGAGTTCTTCCTGGCCTGGAACGCGATCGGGATCGTCGTCTACCTGGTCTACGCGAGGCGGAAGAGCCTGCTGGCGAGCGCGTGACGCGGCCTCGGGCCGAGGCCGTCTACTCCGCCGCCTCCTCGGCCGCGAACCGGCCCTCGGCCAGGGCCTGGAGGTACTGGCCGTACTCGCTCTTGGCCTGGCCGGC
>JAGWSE010000392.1 GCA_028869395.1 Alphaproteobacteria bacterium
ACGGCACGCCCGAGCACAAGGCGCGCTGGCTCGCGCCGCTGCTCGAAGGCCGGATCCGCTCGGCCTTCCTGATGACCGAGCCGGCGGTCGCGTCGTCCGACGCCACGAACATCGAGACGCGCATCGAGCGCGACGGCGACGACTACGTGATCAACGGCCGCAAGTGGTGGTCGTCGGGCGTCGGCGACCCGCGCTGCAAGGTGGCCATCGTGATGGGCAAGACCGATCCGGATGCGCCACCCCACCAGCAGCAGAGCCAGGTGCTGGTTCCCCTGGATGCGGCCGGGATCGAGGTCGTGCGCATGCTGCCGGTGTTCGGCTACGACGACGCCCCGCACGGCCACGCCGAGGTCGTCCTGAACAACGTCCGCGTGCCGGTGGCCGACAGCCTGATCCTGGGCGAAGGCCGCGGCTTCGAGATCAGCCAGGCGAGACTGGGGCCCGGGCGCATCCACCACTGCATGCGCACCATCGGCCAGGCGGAGGTCGCGCTGGAAAAGATGTGCAAGCGGCTGGTCACCCGCAAAGCGTTCGGCAAGCCGATCGCCGAGCAGTCGGTGTGGGAGGAGCGGATCGCCCGCGCGCGGACCGACATCGAGATGACGCGGCTACTCTGCCTTAAGGCGGCCGACATGATGGACCGGGCGGGAAACAAGGCCGCCCGGCTCGAGATCGCGATGATCAAGGTCCAGGCGCCGACCATGGCCCTGAAGGTCATCGACGACGCCATCCAGGCCCATGGCGGCGGCGGCGTGACCTCGGACTTCGGCCTGGCGCGCAGCTACGCGAGCCAACGCACCCTGCGGCTCGCCGACGGGCCGGACGAGGTCCACAACCGCACCATCGCGCGGCTGGAGTTTTCGAAATATCGCGGCCTCAACGCGCGCGCCGAGCCCGAGCGGGACGCCGAACGCGTCCCGGTCGGGACGCGCTAGGCGGGACCTACTTCACCGGCAGCTTGCCGGCCGTCGGGCAGACGGCCGCGATCAGCTCCGGCTCGGCTTTCTTGGGCGTGCCGTTGCGCCATTCGGGATTGATCGCGAACTCGGCCGAAGGCTTGTAGGCGCCCATCAGCAGCGAGTTGCCTTGATCGCAGTCAAGCGCCTCGACGAAACCCACGCCGGTGCCCGGGCCGCTCGGCGCGATGTTGGCCGACGGCTTCGAGATCGCCTTCATGACGACCACGCGGCCGGTCTGCTTGTCCTTGTAGGAGTAGTCGGTGTTGTAGGACCACTCGGTCCCGTTATCGCCGTCGGCGTACTTCTTCCAGGTTTCCGCAGCGGTCGCCGCCGTCGCGGCGGCGGACAGGGCGATGAGCGCGGCAAGCGCAATGGCGCGTCGCATGGGTCGTTTCTCTCCAGAGCGTTGTCGTCGTTGCGCTTGTTCAAACAGACGTTGGCCGGTGGAACAAGGGGCCGCGACGAAATCGCCCTGGATCAGGCCGCCTGCCGCGCCGGCCGGGCGAGCGCGCGTTCACCCTCGCCGATGTAGTCGCGGGTGAGCGGCACGACGTCGATCTTCTTGGCGAGCTGCAGTTGGAAGACGAAGTGGCCCCGGTAGCGAAAGGCGATTTCGCTGACGCAGAGGTAGAACTCCCACATCCGGCAGAACCGTTCGTCGTAGAGCGCGGCGATCTCCGCGCGGTTCGCCTCGAAGCGGCGCCGCCAGGCCGCCAGCGTTTCGGCGTAGTGGAGCCGCAGGATCTCGACGTCGGTGACGATCAGGCCCGCGCGCTCGATGCAGGGCAGGACCTCCGACAGCGCCGGGATGTAGCCGCCGGGGAAGATGTACTTGGCGATCCACGACTGGGTGAAGTTCGGCCCGTCGGCCCTTCCGATGGAATGGATCACCGCCACGCCGTCCTCGGTGAGCAGACGGGCGACCTGGTCGAAGTAGGTCTGGTAGTTCGGCCGGCCGACGTGCTCGAACATGCCCACGGAGACGATACGGTCGTAGGGACCCTTCGCGTCGCGGTAGTCGGTGAGCGAGAACCTAGCCCGGCCGGCAAGCCCGGCCGCCTCGGCGCGCGCATTCGCCAGCGCCAGTTGTTCGGTGGAGAGGGTGATCCCGTCCACCTCGACCTCGGCCGCCTTGGCCAGGGTGAGCCCCAGTCCGCCCCAACCGCAGCCGATGTCGAGCACCTTCTGGCCGTCCTCGAGGAGAAGCTTGGCCGCGATATGCCGCTTCTTCGCCGCCTGCGCCTCCTCGAGGTTGACGCCCTCGTGGGCGAAGTAGGCGCAGGAGTACTGCATGTCGGGGTCGAGGAAGCGCCGGTAGAAATCGATCGACAGGTCGTAGTGGTGGGCC
Source organism: Alphaproteobacteria bacterium (assembly GCA_028869395.1). Lineage (GTDB taxonomy): Bacteria > Pseudomonadota > Alphaproteobacteria > Caulobacterales > Caulobacteraceae > Phenylobacterium. The sequence goes on from JAGWSE010000392.1 coordinate 2,308, forward strand.
ACGTTGCGGCGGGCGGCCTGGCGCGCATTGGCCTGCAGTCGCCGATCCAGCCACCAGCGCGAGAGCGCGCCCGCCCGCTTCAGGGGCCGGTACTTCATATTGCGGCCGATGATCTCCACAAGGTCGCGGCACCCGCCCTGCTCGAAGACCAGGCCGCCCTCCATGTAAGCCTCGCCCAAGGCCATCGACGGATCGGCGGCGATGCGCGCCAGCCAGGCCCCGCTGGTGATCCGCACAATGACCGGGGCGCCGGATCCGTCGCCCAGAACCAGACTCTCGCCGCCCGGCAGGCGCACCGTCAGCGCGCCTTCGCGGACCACCTTGGCGAGATACGAATGGATAGACATGCCGCCGCGCCCTCTACTTCCGTCACTGGAAGGAGGAACGAGCCAAGCTGGGCTACGGTTCCTCGAACGTGGAAACGCGAACCCGGTTCCGGTCCGTCGCTCCTCGTCCATCTTGACTCCGGCGTGCGAGGTTCTTACGTCCCCGGCCGGCGTTAGCACTCAGGGCTTGCGACTGCTAACAGCGCAGCCCTGTGCCCACGTCACCGACATACCAACCGTCTCGAACGGAGAAAGAGCATCATGGCGTTTCGTCCTCTGGGAGATCGCGTCCTCGTCCGGCGCGTCGAGGAAGAAGAAAAGACCCGGGGGGGAATCATCATCCCCGACACCGCGAAGGAAAAGCCGCAGGAAGGCGAAGTCATCGCCGTCGGCCCCGGCGCGCGCGACGAGGCCGGCAAGATCCAGCCGCTGGACGTGAAGGTCGGCGACCGCATCCTGTTCGGCAAGTGGTCCGGCACCGAGGTCAAGCTGCAAGGCGAAGACCTCCTGATCATGAAGGAAACGGACATCCTGGGCGTGCTCGAGCCCGAGAAGGCCGCCAAGGCCGCCTGAGCGCTCGCTTAGCCCACCCGTCCAACTCGAAGAAAAGAGGGAAGCCCTATGGCTGCCAAAGACGTCTATTTCTCCTCCGACGCCCGTGACCGCATGCTGCGCGGCGTCAACACCCTGGCCAACGCGGTCAAGGTGACCCTGGGTCCCAAGGGCCGCAACGTCGTCA
>JAGWSE010000393.1 GCA_028869395.1 Alphaproteobacteria bacterium
AGCGACACGCGCCACCCGTCGTTGATCGCTCCCAGCCGCTGGCTGTCGGGCACGCGCACCCCGTTGAAGAACACCTCGTTGAACCCCGACCCGCCCGACATCTGGTGGATCGGCCTCACCTCGACGCCCGGGTCGTGCATATCGACCCAGAACATCGTCAGCCCCTTGTGCTTCGGCGCGCCCGGGTCGGTGCGGCAGATGACGATCCCGAAATCGGAGAACTGGGCGCCCGTCGTCCACACCTTCTGACCGGAGATGATCCAGTCGCCGGAACCATCTTCGGCGCGCACCGCCTTCGTCCGCGCCGCCGCCACGTCGGAGCCGCCGGAGGGCTCGGAGAACAGCTGGCACCAGATCTCCTCGCCCCGCAGCGCAGGCCCGACGAACCGCTTCTTGGTCGCATCGTCGGCGAACGCCATCACGGTGGGCACGCACATGCCGAGACCGATCTGGAACGGATTTGGCGGGACCGGATGCTTCGCCTCTTCCTGGTTGAAGATCACCTGCTGGATCGGCGTGCCGCCTGGGCCGCCCCATGCCGCGGGCCAGGTGATCTGGGCGTAGCCGGCGGCGGCCTTCTTCGCCTGCCACGCCTTGGAGGCGGCCATGGCGCCGCCGCCCTCCAGACCATCCTCGAGGATCTCGGCGGTCTTCGGCGCGTTGGCGTCCAGCCACGCGCGGACCTGGGCGCGGTAGGCGGCTTCTTCGGGGCTGTCGTTGAAGTCCATTTCGATTCCTCTGTCAGCCCGGCCCACTGACCGCCGAAGGCGCGCGGAGCCGGCCCGGGCTCAGGCCGCGTTGCGTTGTTCGAGGTGGTTCACCAGCCGCTCCTTCCAGGCCCGCGGCGCCCCGGCCACGAGCGCGAGCTGGCGAGAGCGCTTGTAGAAGAGGTGGCAATCCATCTCCCATGTGAAGCCGATGCCGCCGTGCGTCTGGATGTTCTCCTTGGACGCGAACCAGTAGGCCTCCGAGGCCGCGATCCGCGCGGCGCTGGCCGCCAGCGGCAGCTCGGCGGCATTGGTGTTGAGCGCCCAGGCGCCGTAGTAGGCGTTCGACCGGGCGAGCTCGTTCTTCACATAGACGTCCGCCAGCTTGTGCTTGATGGCCTGGTACGAGCCGATCGGTCGGCCGAAGGCGTAGCGCTCCAGCGCATACGCCTTGGCCATTTCCAGGCACCGGTCCGCGCCTCCGCACTGCTCGAAGGCCAGCAGGACCGCCGCTCGGTCGAAAATCTGTTCGACGAGGCTGAACCCCTCGCCAGCGCCACCCAACCGCTGCGCCGGCGCATCCTTGAACGTCAGTCTCGCCGCGTCGCGGGTCGGATCGAGCGTCTTGACCGCCTCGCGCGTCACGCCCGCGCCGTTCAGGTCCACCACAAAGAGGCCCGGCTGGCCACTCTCCTTGGCGAGCACCAGGCCGATGTCGGCGATGTCGCCGTCGGTGACCGGCAGCTTGACGCCCGAGAGCTTGCCGCCGGAGACCGTCGCCTGGATCGAGGCCGGCGTCAGCGGCCCCGGGCCTTCGGAGGTCGCCATCGCCCCGATTACCTCGCCCGCGGCGATCTTCGGGAGGACGTCGGCCTTCTGCGCCTCGGCGCCCGCCAGCATCACCGCCTCGGCCAGGAAGTACACGGTCGAGGCGAAGGGGATCGGCGCTACGGCCCGCCCGAGCTCCTCCGCGATGACGCAGAGCTCCAGACGCCCAAGCCCCAGACCTCCGTGCTCTTCCGGAATGGCGGCGCCCAGCCAACCCTGGCCCGCCACCGCCTTCCAGAGATCGGCGTCATAGGCTTTGCCGTGTTCGTCGAGCACCTTGCGAACCCGGCTCGTCGAGCAACTCGCCTCCAGGAACTTCCGCGCCTCGGACTTGAGGAATTTCTGGTCATCCGAAAAATCGAAATTCATGGCCCGTTTCCGCCCGCGCCGATGCTCCGGCCCGTCTTTGGTTGGAACCATACGCGGGCTGCGGGGGCTGAAAAGCGTGACGTGGCGTGAGCCGGCGCGCGGCCGGCCTTCCCCGCCTCGCCGCCAGGGACTAGATCACCGCCATGCGTACAGAGACCCCCCAGCCGATCCGGCTCGACGACTATCGCCCGCCCGCCTTCCTCATCGAAGAGGTGAGCCTGGCCTTCGACCTGCATCCCAACGCAACGCGCGTGAAGGCGCGGCTGAGCGTCCGGCGCAATGGCGACCACGCCGAGCCGCTCAAGTTGAACGGCGAACGCCTGAAGCTGGTCTCCGTCACGCTCGACGGGCGGCCCCTGTCCGAGGGCGAGTTCTCCGTCGACGCCGAGTTCCTCACGATCGCGACCACGCCGGACGTCTTCACCCTCGAGACCGAGGTCCAGATCGACCCCGAGAACAACAAGGCCCTGGAAGGCCTCTACATGTCGGGCGGCCGCTTCTGCACCCAGTGCGAGGCGGAGGGCTTCCGCAAGATCACCTACTGGCCCGACCGGCCGGACGTGCTGTCCCGCTTCACGGTCCGGATCGAGGCCGACGCCGCTTACCCGCATCTGCTTTCCAACGGCAACCTGACCGAAAAGGGCGAACTCCCAGGCGGCCGCCACTACGCCGTCTGGAACGACCCCTTCCCGAAGCCCTGCTATCTCTTCGCCCTCGTGGCCGGCGAGCTCGACGTGCTCGAGGACAAGCTCACGACCATGAGCGGCCGCTCGGTGGAGCTGCGCATTTTCGTCGATCCCGGAATGGCGCCGCGCGCCGCCTACGCCATGGATGCGCTGAAGCGGGCCATGAAGTGGGATGAGGAGACCTTTGGACGCGAGTACGACCTCGATCTCTTCATGATCGTCGCGGTGCGCGACTTCAATTTCGGGGCGATGGAGAACAAGGGGCTGAACATCTTCAACTCCTCGCTCCTGTTGGCTGATCCCGACACAGCCACCGACATGGACTACGAGCGCATCGAGAGCGTCGTGGCCCACGAATACTTCCACAACTGGACCGGAGACAGGATCACCTGCCGAGACTGGTTCCAGCTGTGTCTCAAGGAGGGCCTTACGGTCTTCCGAGATCAGAGCTTCTCCGCCGACATGCGCGGCCACGCCGTGCAGCGGATCAAGGACGTCAAGGCGCTGCGGGCGCGCCAGTTCGCCGAGGACCAGGGCCCGCTGGCCCACCCGGTCCGGCCCTCCAGCTATCTGAAGATCGACAACTTCTACACCGCGACCATCTACGAAAAGGGCGCGGAAGTGATCCGGATGCTGAAGACCCTGATCGGGCCCGAAGCCTTCCGCGCCGGCATGGACCTCTACTTCGAGCGGTGGGACGGCCACGCGACCACGGTCGAGGCGTTCATCCGCTGCTTCGCGGACGCCACCGGCCGCGACATGAGCGATTTCTTCGGCTGGTACGAGCAGGCGGGCACGCCGCGCCTGAGCCTCGCAAGCCGCTACGACGCTTCGCGCCGCGCGCTCGAGATCGAGGTCTCGCAGGAGACACCGGCCACGCCTGGCCAGCCCTCCAAGCGCGCGCTTCCCGTCCCGATCCGGCTGGGCCTGCTCGACCAGGATGGCCGCACCATGGCCTTCGAGATGGACGGCAAGGCCGTGGACGAGACGGTGGTGGTGCTCGACGCGGGCAAGGCCACCATCGAGCTCTCTGGAGTCGATCGTGAGCCCGTGATTTCCGCGCTGCGCGGCTTCTCCGCGCCCGTGGTGCTCTCCACCGACGCCGAGCCGAAGGACCGCTATGTCCTGCTCGCCGCCGATCCCGACCTCTTCAATCGCTGGGAGGCCGGCCAGACCCTCGCCCGCGAACTGATCATCGCCCGCGCCAAAGGGAAGCCGGACGAGGTGGGCGAGGAGCGGTTCGCCGAGGCCATGAGCCGGGCGCTCTCCGACCAGTCGGCCGACCCGGCCTTCAAGGCCTTGCTGCTCGCGCTGCCGTCGGAGCCGGACCTGGCGCTGATCCTTCAGCCCGCCCAGCCGGCCGCGATCCACGAAGCGCGCGAGGCGCTTCGACTGCGGCTCGCGGTCCACATGGCCGACGAGCTGAAGCGCTTGCACAGCGGGTTGCAGGAAGCCGGCGAGTTCTCCCCCGACGCCGCCAGCGCCGGGCGGCGTGCGCTGCGCAATGCCGCTCTCGAGCTGCTCGCGGCCAATCCGAAGGCCGATGTCGCCGAACTCGCCGACGGGCACTACCGCGGCGCAGGCAATATGACCGACGCGATGGGCGGGCTGACCGCGCTCATGCTGATGGGCGGTCCGGAATACGAGGCGGCGCTGACGGACTTCTACGATCGCTGGAAGCACGAGCCGCTGGTCATCGACAAGTGGTTCGCCCTCCAGGCGCGCGACCCCGACGAGACCGCGCTCGGCCGGGTCATGGGCCTCACCGCCCATCCCGCGTTCGATCCGAAGAACCCGAACCGGCTGCGGGCCCTTGTCGCGACGTTCGCCAACTTCAACCCGGTGCGGTTCCACGATCCCAGCGGCGCCGGCTACCGTTTCCTGGCCGACCAGATCCTGGCGGTCGACAGCTTCAATCCGATGATCGCCGCACGGCTGGTCGATCCGCTCGGCGGGTGGCGGCGCTATGCGCCCGAACTCGGGCAGCTCATGAAAGCCGAGCTGCAGCGGATCGTGCGGACGGAGGGCCTCTCCAAGAATGTCTACGAGCTGGTCAGCCGCGCGCTCGGCGAGGAGACGGCCGGCGCCTGAGACGGAGCGCCACTCTTCGAACCGGATGACGAGGTGACTCCGCGCGCGTAGACTCGCCCCTTCTTCGCTGATTTGGGGAAGGGGCCGAGGCGTTGACGGGGGCAAGGCGAGACGCTGCGGCCGCGGCGGCCAGGCCGCCCACCCAGCGTTTCGTTCGCGTGGCGATCGGAACGGCGCTGGCTCTGCTCGGCGCCTATACCGCTGCGGCCGTGCGCCGTCTGGAAGGGCCGCCCGAAGGCGCGCTCGAACAGACGATCTGGCTGATCGCCCCGCTCCTTGTCGCGGTGGGCCTTGGCGTCGTCCTCGTCATTGAGAGCTGGCGGATGGAGCGGGCGCACGCCGCTTCGAGCGATTCAGAGCAGCGCTTCCGCATGGCGGTCGAGGCCGCCCGATGCGGCATCTGGGAATGGGACCTCGCCACCGATCGGATCTTCATGTCGGACGTCACGGCCGCTCTTTTCGGCTGGCGCGGCGGGACCGTGGATGGCCAACAGGTGCTGGACCGCGTCTCCCCAGGACATCGAGACGGGCTGAGGGACGCCCTCGCGACCGCGGCGATCTACGGCGGCTTCGACGTCTCTTTCCGGGTGCCGAGCCTCGCCGGCGGCCGCCCCGTGTGGATTGACGCCCGGGGCCAGGGCTTCGGCGATTCGCCGGACGGCGGTTACGCCCGGATCATCGGCGTGGCCCTGGACGTCACCGAAGAACGTCTCGCCCAGGCCCGCGCCCAGTCCGCCGAGAGCCGTCTTCGCGACGCCATCGAGAGCGTGCCCGAATCCTTCGTGCTCTGGGACCGGCAAGGGCGGCTCCTGATGTGGAACCGCAATTTCCGCGACTTTTTCCAGATGGACCCGCAGGTTCTCAAGGCCGGCGCCGCACGCGAGCACGTTGAGGCCGCCGCCCACCGCGCGATCCGTCAGGAACGCCCGGCCGCGGGCAAGCAGGACGGCGTTCGCGAGGTGGAGCTGACCGGCGGCCGCTGGGTGCAGATTTCCGAGCGGCCCACGGCCGAGGGCGGCCTGGTGGTCACCGCCTCCGACATCACCGCCCTGAAGACGCAGGAGGAGGCCCTCAAGCGCAACGAGCAGGAATTGCGGCGCGCGGTGGCGAACCTGGAGCGAAGTCAGGAGCAGCTGTCCGAGCTCGCCCGCAAGTACGAAGCCGAAAAGGTCCGCGCCGAGGAGGCCAACCGCGCCAAGAGCGAGTTCCTGGCCAATATGAGCCATGAGCTGCGCACGCCGCTCAACGCCATCAACGGCTTTTCCGAAATCATGGCGAGCGAGATGTACGGCCCGCTCGGCGACAGCCGCTATCGCGACTACGTCCGCGACATCCTCAACTCCGGCCAGCACCTGCTGGCGCTCATCAACGACATCCTCGACATGTCCAAGATCGAAGCGGGCAAGATGAGCCTGCGCTTCGATCCGATCAGCTTGGAGGAGGTCGCGGAGGACGCCGTGCGCCTCGTGCGCAATCGCGCCGACGCGGCCGGCCTCAGCTTGCGCGTGGAGATTCCCGATCTGCCGGAGATCGAGGCCGACTATCGGGCTGTGAAGCAGGTCTTGCTGAACCTGCTCTCGAACGCGGTGAAGTTCACGCCCCGCGGCGGACGCATCGTCGTGAAGGCGGAGCTTCGGGAGGATCCTCTCGGCGAACGCGTGCGCGTCACCGTTCAGGACACCGGCATCGGCATCTCCGCCGAGGACCTCGCCCGACTTGCCACGCCCTTCGAGCAGATCGAGCACCAGCAGGCCAAGACGCAACAGGGGACCGGGCTGGGGCTCGCGCTCTCCAAGGCGTTCGCCGAACTCCACGGCGGTTCGCTCGAGCTGAAGAGCGCGCCGGGCCAGGGCACGGCCGCCAGCTTCCTGCTGCCGGTTCATCACACCGACTATGCCGTCACCCGCGTGGCCGCCGTGGGCTAAGGCGGCGGAGGCGGACCTCGGCGACGGCGGTGCGGCGGAGGTGCGGCCAGGGCCTGCGCGAGCCTGGCGCGATCGGCTGCCGGCAGCTGGGCTGTGAAGTTCACGATGCGCTGATCCACTGCCTGGCGGGCCTGGGTCTCCAGCGCGCGCGCCTGGTCGAGGTCCGCCATGACGCCCGCGGAGTCGACCGGATCGGCGCCCAGCCGCTGGAAGGCTTCGCGCCGGATGGCCCGCGCTTGCCGAAGCTTTGGCCCGGCCTCCCCGGCGGCGCCGCGCAGGGCGTCCACGTATGCGCCGCGCTCGGGTTCGTTCAGCACCGCGGCGGCCGCGAACATCGGCGGCGCGCCGCGCCCCGGCCTTGGATGGTGGAACCGCCCGCCGAGAAACGCCGCGCCTGCGACCGCGCCCAAGATGAAGAGATTCAGGGCCAACGAGGCGAAGAGCAGGATGTAGAGCGTTCGCCGGCTCATGCGCCCTCGCCGAGATCAAGAGACGGCGAGGAGACGGCGCTCAGGGTGTTGGCGACAGCCACTTCGCTCGCATCGGAGGCGCGGTCGGACAGTTGCACGCCCACGATGACGCCCGCGGCGCAAGCGGCGGCGAGGCCTGCGCCGAGGACGGCCGGTGAGAGCCATAGCCGCCATCCTCGCCGCGACCGGGGCGCGGTGTCCAGGATCCGCCCGATCAGGGTCGCCCCCGCCGGCGCCGTCCGCCACGCGTCGAGCGCCGCATCGAGCCGCCCCGCCCGCGCCAGCGCGCCATTCGTCATCGCCGGCTGCTCGGCCATCAGGAGCGCCGCCGCCTCGCGCGCCTCGGCCGGCCAGCGGGAGACGTCGCCGCCAAAAGCCTCCGCGTAGGCCTCGAACCGCTCCTGCGTCATTGACGCCATCTCACCGCTCCACCATGTCCGCCAGCGCCACCCGCAGGGCGCGCCGCCCGCGCCCGAGCAGGCTTTCGAGCGCCTCCACGCTCACTCCCATCACGGCCGCCGCCTCGATATTGCCGAGCTCCTGGTAATGGCAAAGCACGATGGCCTCGCGCTGCCGGTCTGGCAGCCGGGCAAGCGCCTGCGAGACCCGCACTGCAACATCCTGCGCCTGGAGGCCGCGGTCCGGGCCGGGGCCGGAATCGATCTGCTCGGGCGGGTCCTCCGTCACGATCTCTCGCCGGCGTCGCAGCCGGTCGTAGCAGAGGTTGAGAGCCACCCGATGCAGCCAGGTGTCGAACTTCGCCCGCCCGGGCTGCCAGCGCGGCGCCTGCTTCCAGATGCGCAAGAAGGCCTCCTGGGCGACATCTTCGGCCTCGGCCGCCTCGCCGAGCATCCGCTGCGCGAGCGACATCAGCCGTGGCAGCTTCCGCCCAACCATGGCGCGCACGGCCGCCGGGTCGCCCTCGGCCACCCGCGCCAGCAGCTCCTCGTCCGGATCGGCCTCGCCCAACCCTGACCTCGCCCCTGCCCAGGGCGCCCTTTGCCGGCTCGCTACCGCGGACCACGCGCCCTCGGCCGCATCATGGTGAGAGCGAGGCCCGCGCGCCACCCGTACGTGACGGCGGAGGCGCGGCGCGACGGCGTCGGGGCGGCGACGAGGAAATAGGTTTGCATCATCAAGATCCCAGGGTGCGCCTCTGTCTCTCGCCGTCCGCGAAATTGAACGGGCGAGCGGCCGGCTTCCGTCGCTACGCGTGAACGACGGCCTCATAGGCGCCCCGTGCGGCCTTGCGCACGGCTTGCAGCCTTCGCTTCAAGGCGGCGAAGTCGCGGACCTCTCCCGCCCGCGCGAGGAGTTTCCGGAAGGCCGCAGGCTCCTCGGCCGGATCACCGCCATCTTCGAGCGCCACCTTCAGAAGCTGCATGAGATCCTGCTGCAGTCGCCACGCCGTCTCGAGCGCTGCGAGCGGTTCGGCCGGCGCGAGTCCCTGCTCGCGGAAAGCGGCGAGCGCCCTGGCCGTATTCGGATGCAACGGCCCGCCAGCACCGGCGTGCGCCAGCTGCAGAAACTGGGCGGCGAACTCGATGTCGACCAGCCCGCCCTCGCACAGCTTGAGGTCCCATTCGCCCTTCGGCGGCCGCTCCCGCTCGAGGAGCTGGCGCATCTCGCGCACCTCCGACGCGGCGCCGGCGCGCTCGCGCGGACGCCGCAGCGCCTTTTCGACCGCCGCCGAGGCCGAGGCGGCGAAGGCCTCGGAGGTCGCCCACACGACACGGCCGCGGGTGAGGGCCAGAAGTTCCCAGGTCTCGGCCTCGCGGGCGTAGTAGTCCTCGAACGCCGCGAAGCTCACGGCCACCGGCCCCTTGGTGCCGGATGGCCGAAGCTGCATGTCGACCTCGTAGAGACCGCCTTCGGCGGTCTGGCTCGCCAGGGCTGCGATCAGCCGCTGAGTGAAGCGGCCGTAGAAGGTGGCCGCATCCCAGCCCTTGACCTCCGAAGCGGAGGCGGGGGCCGCCCCGCGATAGAGCGTCATCAGGTCCAGGTCCGAACCGGCGCTCATCTCGCGCGAGCCGCACTTTCCGAGCGCCACCACCGCCACGTCGCCGGGGAATGCCCCGCCCAGGCGTTCGGTCTCGTTCAGGGCCGCCGGCGCGAGCGCCTCGATGCACACGTCCGCGAGATCGGCGAAGGCTTGGCCGGCGCGTTCGGCGGAGGCCGCGCCGCTCATCACCTGCACGCCCACGCGGAAGGCCTGTTCGCGGTGAACGCGCCGGACCACGTCCATCGCCGCCTCGAAACCGTCGGCGCGCGCCAGAGCGGTCATCATCACCGAACGATCCTCGGCGATGTCGATCGGCTCGAAGAAGGCGGGATCGAGCATGGCGTCGATCGCCGCCGGGCGGCGCGCCAGCGTCGCCGCAAGTCGGGGGGCGAAGGCCATGACCTCGACGATGAGTTCGAACAGCTTCGGCTGCGCCAGGAACAGCGACTGCAACTGAACGCCCGTCGACAGGCTCGAGAAGAAGTCGCAGAAGCGGTTGAACGCCGCCTCCGGCGCGCCGGTCGCATGCGCCGCGTCGAGGAGCTTCGGAGCGAGACGGGTGAACAGCTCGCGGCCGCGCTCCGTGCGCGTGGCCGGAATGTGGCCGTGATGCCAGCTACGGATCGTCTGGGAGACGCGCGCGGGATTCGAGAATCCCATCCGCGCGAGGGTGGCGAGCGTCTCCGGATCGTCATCCACGCCGGTGAAGACGAGGCTCCCGAACCGCGACGACAGCGGCTCCTCCTCGGGAAAGAGCTCGGCGTAGCGGGCGTTGACCGACTTCAGCAGGCGTGTGACGGCCGCATCGAAAGCCCGAAGCCGGTCATAGCCTGCGAGAGCCGCCACCTTTCGCCGCTCGGTGTCGGACTCGGGCAGCTTGTGGGTCTGCTCGTCCGCCAGCATCTGCACGCGGTGCTCCAGCGCGCGGAGCGTCCGGTAGGCTTCGGTGAGCTCGCCCGCGGTCGCGGGCGCCACGTGTCCGCTTCGCGCCAGTGCGGCGAGCGCGTCGAGCGTTCGCGCGCTGCGCAGCTCCGGATGGCGCCCTCCCAGGATCAATTGCTGGGTCTGGACGTAAAACTCGATTTCCCGGATGCCGCCCCGGCCGAGCTTCAGGTCGACGCCCTTGGCGGAGACCCGCTCGTCCACCTTGTGCGCATGGATCTGGCGCTTGATCGAATGGATGTCGGCGATCGCGGCGAAGTCCAGGTTCCGGCGCCAGACGAAGGCGGAAAGCTCGTCCAGGAACGCCCGCGCCGCCATCATGTCGCCGGCGCAAGGCCGCGCCTTGATGAACGCCGCCCGCTCCCAATTCTGGCCAACCGTCTCATAGTACTCGAGGGCGGCCGGAATCGGCGCCGCGGGCGGGGTCGACGCCGGATCGGGCCTGAGCCTCAGGTCGATGCGGAAAACGTAGCCATCGCCGGTGCGGGCCTGCATCAGATCGGCCACACGGTGGGTCAACCTCACCGCGAACGCCTGGGTCTCCACGCCTTCGGCCAGCGCCAGCTTTTCAGGGTCGTAGAAGACTGAAACGTCGATGTCTGACGAATAGTTGAGTTCGAAGGCGCCCTGCTTGCCCATGGCGATGCAGAACCAGCCCGGCACGGGGCCTTCGTCGCCCCCGCCGAGACGCGCAAGCCGTCCCGCCTCCCACTCCGCCCGCGCCGCGACGGCCAGGGCCGCGGCCACCGCCGTGTCAGCGAACCGGGTGAGCGCACCGGTCACCGCGTCCAGGTCCCACACTCCGCCGAGGTCGGCGAGCGCCGTCATCAGGTGGAGCTCGGTTTTCAGGCGCCGCAGCTCGACTTTGGCTGTCTCGACCTCGAGCTCGGCCGCCGCCGCCGTGCGGCTGAGGATCGCTGTTAGCCGCTCAGCGGGATCCGACGCCAGAATGTCGGCGAGCCGCTCGGGCGCCTGCCGCGCCAGGCTCGCCAGGTAAGGGGAGGCGCCGAACACCGGCTCCAGCGCCGGCCAGGCCTGCTCCACGACCGGCGCCCAGGATGTTCCGGCGATGATCTCCTGCGCGCGGGCGGCGGCTTTCAGATCTATCACCGGACCGCAGGGTCGGATGTGGGCGCCGAGGGCGGACATGGGCGTTCCTTGCCAGCGGACGCTTGCGACCGCCAGTGCTAGGCCGCGCGCGGAAGGATCAGCGCGACCCGAAGGCCCGGCCCGCTGTCGCCCACCTTGCCCGGCCCTTCGTCGAGCTCCAGTCGGCCGCCGTGCGCCTCCGCCACCGCGGCGACCAGGGAAAGGCCGAGCCCCGCGCCCGGCTGGTTGCGGCTGTTCTCGAGCCGGACGAACCGCTCCACGACGCGCGCACGATCGGTCTCCGGGACGCCGGGGCCGGTATCGGTGACGGAGAACTCCACCTCACCCGAGGAGCGGCGGCGGACGCGAAGCATGATCGCACCGCCCGCCGGCGTGTACTTGACCGCGTTGTCCAGCAGGTTGGCGATGGCCTGGGCCAGAAATTCGCGGTTGCCGCGAACCTGCAGGCCTTGGGCGACTTCGGCGGCGAAGTCGACGCCCTTGTCTTCACAGAGCGGCTCGTACAGCTCCGAAATGTCGGCGGCCAACTCCCCGGGATCGAACAGCACAGGGTCCGGCGCCGACCCTGCGGCTTGCAGGCGGGCGATGGCCAGCACCGCATTGAAGGTCTTGAGCACACCGTCGGTGTCCTCAAGCGCCTGGGCGAGGGCGCGGTCCGCGTCGCCCTTGCCGGCCTCCACGTCGATGTAGGCGGCCTCGAGGCGCGCCCTCAGGCGGGTCAGAGGCGAGCGCAGGTCGTGCGCGATGGCGTCGCCGGCATGCTTATGGCCCGCCATCGATCGCTCGAGGCGATCCAGCATCTCATTGAGACCCTGCGCCAGCTCGTCAAGCTCGTCGCCCGTTCCGCGCACCTCTGCCCTGGCGCCGAGGTCGCCCTTGTTCACCGCCTCCAGCACGCCCGCGAGTCCCGCCATGCTTCGGCTGACGTTGCGGCTGACCAGTACGCCGGCTGAGAGGCCCAGGATGATGACAAGGGCCCCTGCGCCGAACAGCGCGCGGTCCACCTTGTCGATGTAGGCTTCGTCCTCGCCTACGTCAGCGCCGACGAACAGGATCTCGCCGCCGCTCAACCGCTCCTGGAGACCGCGCGCGGGGTGCTTGAGCGTTCGTCCGCGGGCGTCCTGGTCGGTCACCTCGAAGGTGGTCCAGGTCGGCTGGCCATTGAACTTGTCCACGGGCGAGGCCGCGATGGAGCCGGAGACGCGCTTTCCGTCCTTCCCGATCAGCAGGTAGAGGAACGGCTGCTCGCTGGCGGCCCGCTCGATCAGCGACTGGTTTACGGCGTCAAGACCCGCGCGATCGTACGCCGCCGTCAGCGAGCGCATCTCGCGCACGATCTCCTGGTCGGTACGCCGGGTCGCCTCGCCCGCCGTCGCCACGTAGATATACGCCAGCAGCGCGCTGGCGGCCGCCAGGAACAGCGTCAGGATCAGCAGCGTCAGCCGAAACGGCGTGGTCCGGAAGATGCGCGGCAGGCGCATGCGGTCAGCCGTCCGCGCTTATGCGTCCAGCCGGTAGCCGGCCCCGCGGACGGTCTGCAGCATTGGCCGATCGAAGCCCTTGTCGATCTTCGACCGGAGCCGCGAGATGTGCACGTCGATCACGTTGGTCTGCGGGTCGAAGTGGTACTCCCACACCTTTTCGAGCAGCATGGTCCGCGTTACCGACTGGCCGGCGTGGCGCATCATGAATTCCAGCAGCTGGAATTCGCGTGGCTGCAGGTCGATCTCCTTGCCGGCGCGGTGCACGGTGCGGCCGATCAGGTCCATTTCCAGATCGCCGACCTTCAGCACGGTGGCCACTGAGCCGGTCTCGCGCCGACGGGACAGCGCCTCGACGCGCGCGATCAGTTCGGCGAAGGCGTAAGGCTTGACGAGGTAGTCGTCGGCGCCCGCCTGCAGACCAGTCACCCGATCGCCGACCTCGCCAAGGGCGGAGAGGAACAGCACGGGTGTGCCGTCGCCCTCGCGCCTCAGCGTCTCGACCAGGGTCACGCCGTCCATTTTCGGCATCATGCGGTCGACGATCATCACCTCGAAGCCGCCCTTGCGCGCTTCGACCAGCCCCGCCTCGCCGTCCGCCGCCATGACGATCTCATTGCCGGCTTCGGTCAGGCCTCGCGCCATCGCCTCGGCCGCCTCGAGGTCGTCTTCGACAATCAGGATCTTCATGGCCGCCCCCCGACGCGCCTTACTTGCCGATCTTCAAGGGGAGGAACAGCGTGCGCCCGCCCCGATAGACGCCAACCAGAACGCTCGGACGCCCGGCCTTCTTGGCCATCGCGACCACCGCCTGCACATCGGCCGCGGAGGCTACGTTTCGGTCGCCCGCGCGCACGATCACGTCCCCGCGCCGCAGACCCTTGTCGCCCGCGTCGGAGGATTCGTCGACCGAGGTGATCACTGCGCCATGGACGCTGGGCGGGAGGCCGAGCTGGCGGCGAAGGACGTCGTCGAGCGGCGCAAGCCGCATGCCCAGCACCTCGGGCGCGGCGGGCGCAGACGGCTTCGACGGCCCCTGCCCTTCCTCGCCGGGGCCGTTCTCTTCCGCCGAGAGCTGAGCTTCGGACGGACGCTCGCCGGCGCGGATGTCCACGGTCCGTTGGTGTCCGTCACGGATGACGTTCAGGTGCAAGATGTCGCCCGGATGCGCCTTGGCGACTTCCCGAGTGAGTTCGGACGACGTCGTCACCGGATGTCCATCGACCGCGATCACCACGTCGCCCGGCATCAGGCCCGCCTTCTGCGAAGGTCCGCCCGGGACGAGGTCGGAGACGATGGCGCCCTTCTGGTCGCCCATGCCCTGGGCCTCGGCCATCTCGGTCGTGAAGTTCTGGATGGTGGCGCCGATGTAGCCCCGCTCGATCTTGCCATGGCGGATGAGCTGGCCGGTGACCTGTTCGGCGACGTCGGCGGGAATGGCGAACCCGATGCCGACCGAGCCGCCCGTCG
>JAGWSE010000394.1 GCA_028869395.1 Alphaproteobacteria bacterium
CGTGCCCGCAGCCGCCACCCTCGACGAGTTCGTCGAAGGCCGCGTCTACGGCAGCCGGCACAAGGTCTATCCGGTGATGCTCGACGGCGCCTGCGTGGGTACGATCGAGGCCGACGCCGTGCTCCGCGTTCCGCGCGCCGCCTGGGCGACGACCACAGTGGGCGACATCTGCGCCCCGCCCCCAGCCACCATCCAGGCGGGTCGCGAGCTGGACGCGGCCGCCCTGCTCGCCCGTATGCGCCAACAGGGCCTGAACCACGTGCTCGTCCTCGACGAGGGGCAACTCGTCGGAATGGTGACGCTCGACGACCTTCTGAAGCTGGTGGACGTGGAGCTGAAGTTCCATCCGCCGCCGAGGCTGAAGGCGGCCTGACTGCGATGACGGACAATCTCGTCAGTCGCGCGCCGCCCGCGAGCACTGCGGTCCACAACTCGGACATCGCGGAGATCTTCTATCGCCTTGCCGAGCTGCTGGAGATCGAAGGGGCGAACCCCTTCCGCATCCGCGCCTACCGCCGCGCGGCCGCCACGATCGAGGACCTGCCCCGGCCGGCGGCGGAGATGCTGGCCCGGGGTGAGGACTTCTCGGACCTGCCCGGCATCGGCGAGGATCTCGCCGGAAAGATCATTGAAATCTGCGAGACGGGCCGCTTGGGCGCGCTGCAGGAGGTCGAGGCGCGCACCCCCTCCGACCTCGCCCGCCTCACCGCCGTTCCGGGGCTCGGGCCGAAGCGCGTGAAGGTCCTGCACGATGTCCTGGGCGTGCGCTCGGTGGAGGATCTCATCGCCGCCGCAGCGGCCGGCCGCGTGCGCAAGTTGCCCCGCTTCGGCGAGGTCTTCGAGCAGCGGCTCCTGAAGGAGCTCAAGGCGGCGCGCCCCGTCGAACCCGAGCGCCTTCGCCTGCCGGTCGCGGAGGAGTACGCCGACGCGCTCGTCGGTTTCCTCAGCAGCCTGCCGGGCGTGCGCCAGACGGCGGTGGCCGGCAGCTATCGTCGCCGCCGCGAGACGGTCGGCGACCTGGACATCCTGGCCACGGCCGCCGATGGGCCGGCGGTCGCCGCAGCCTTCGCGAGCTATCCGGAGGTCGCCCGCATCGTGGCCCAGGGCCCCACGCGCGTGACGGTGCTGCTGCGCAACGGCCTGCAGGTCGACCTGCGCGTCGTGCCCGACGAGAGCTACGGCGCGGCGCTGGTCTATTTCACCGGCTCGAAGGCCCACAACATCGCGCTGCGAAAGCTGGGCCTGGCCCACGGGCTGAAGATCAACGAGTACGGGGTCTTCCATGGCGAGCGGCGGCTCGCCGGCGGCGCGGAAGCGGAGGTCTACCGAGCCGTCGGCCTGCCGCTCATCCCGCCCGAGCTGCGCGAGGATCGCGGCGAACTCGCCGCCGCCGCTGAAGGCCGCCTTCCGGAGTTGGTCACCGTCTCCGACCTGAAGGGCGACCTCCACGTCCACACGCGAGCCTCCGACGGCAAGAGCACGCTGGAGGAGATGGCCGAAGCCGCCCGCGCCCGCGGCTACGCCTACCTGGCGATCAGCGACCACTCTCGGCACGCCACGGTCGCCCACGGCCTGGATCCAAAGCGCCTCGCCGCCCAGATCGACGAAATCGAGGCGTTGAACGCGCGCCTCTCCGGTTTTCGCGTGCTGAAATCCTGCGAGGTCGACATCCTGAAGGACGGCAAGCTGGACCTGCCCGACGCGCTGCTCGCGCGCCTCGACGTGGTGACTGCGGCGATCCACTCCGAGTTCGATCTCACCGCAGCGGCGCAGACGGCGCGCCTCCTCAAGGCCATGGACAACCGTCACGTCCACATCATCGCCCATCCCACCGGACGGCTGCTGGGCGAGCGCGCGGGATATCCGGTCGAGCTCGACCAGTTGATCGCGGGCGCCAAGGCGCGCGGCTGCTTCCTGGAGATCAACGCCCACCCGAGCCGGCTCGACCTCGACGACATCCACGCCCGCGCAGCCAAGGAGGCCGGGGTCCTGCTCGCCATCGGCTCGGACGCGCACTCCACCGTCGGCCTCGGCAACATCCGCTTCGGCGTCGATCAGGCGCGCCGCGGCTGGCTGGAAGCCAAAGATGTCCTCAACACGCGTCCCTGGCCCGAGATCGCACGACGCCTCGCCCGCTGAGCTCTCTGGCCCGGCGCTCTCCCGGTTCGTCTGGGAGACCAAGTACCGGAAAGGCGAAGAGCGCAGCCTCCGCGACAGCTGGCGCAGGATCGCGCGCGCACTGGCCAGCGTCGAGGCCGAACCGGGCGACTGGACTCCGCGCTTCGAGGCCGTTCTGAAGGGCTTCCGCTTCCTTCCGGGCGGCCGCATCCAGGCCGGCGCAGGCCGGGAGGGCGCGGTGCTCTTCAACTGCTTCGTCCTGCCTGGTCCGTCGCAGAGCGTCCAGCGCTCGCTCGAGGCCCTCGCAGACACTGTCGCCACCCTGCGCGCCGGCGGCGGCGTGGGCTGCGACTTCTCGGCCGCGCCGCCAATGGGCTGGCCTGCTCTCGATGGCCCGCCCGCGCCGGGCCCCGTCGCCTATCTCGAGCTGTGGGACGAGGCCTGCCGCACCTTCCTCGCGCAGTCCGCGCGACAGGGCGCGATGCTGGGCGTCCTGCGCTGCGATCATCCGGACGTCGAGGCCTTCGTCGCCGCCAAGCGGGCTCCGGGCAGCCTCAGACGGTTCAATCTTTCCGTGGGCGTGACCGACGCCTTCATGACCGCGGTGGAGGCCGACGCGGACTGGTCTCTGCGTCATCCAGATGAAGGGGCGCCCGTGCGGACGTTGCGCGCCCGCGAACTCTGGGAGCACATCCTGCGCTGCGCCTACGACAGCGGCGAACCCGGCGTCCTGTTCCTCGACCGGATCAACGCCGCCAACAACCTGGGTTGGCGCGAGCGCATCGCCGCGACCAATCCCTGCGGCGAGGTTCCGCTGCCGGAGTACGGCGCCTGCGATCTGGGCTCGCTCAACCTTGCCGCTTTCGTGCGCAACCCCTTCACAGAGCGCGCCGCCCTCGACCTCGACGCCCTCGCCGACACGGCCGCGGTCGCGGTGCGCATGCTGGACGACGCGATCGAGCTTTCCGCATTTCCGCTCGCCGCGCAGGCCAAGACCGCCCGCGCGTCGCGGCGGATCGGACTCGGGCTTACCGGCCTCGCGGACGCGCTGGTCATGCTTGGCGCACGCTACGGATCCCGAGCCTCGCTGGCGCTGGGCCGGCGGGTCCTCAGAATCCTGCGCGACGCAGCCTATGGAAGCTCGATCGCGCTCGCCCGCGAGAAGGGCGCCTTTCCGGCCTTCCAGTCCGAGCCCTATCTCGAATCCGAATTTGTCCGCCGCTTGCCCGTCCGCTTGCGCCAGCTGATCGCCCAACACGGGATCCGCAACAGTCACCTCCTGGCCATCGCGCCGACGGGCTCCATCAGCCTTCTCGCCGGCGGCGTCTCCACCGGGATCGAGCCGATCTTCGCCGGCGTGCAGCTGCGGACCGTCCGCACCGCCGGCGGCGGCTCGCGCACGATCCGCACCTTGGATCCTGCCCTGGCGCTTTGGCGCGGCCGGGGCTTGGCGGGGGAGCCGCCGGGCTTCGTCACTGCCCGTGAGCTGCCCGTCGAGGCGCACCTTGCCATGCAGGCGGCGCTTCAGCCGTTCGTGGACAACGCGATCTCGAAGACGGTCAACGTCGCCGCGGACCTCTCGTTCGAGGCGTTCCGATCGCTGTTCGAGCGCGCCTACGCCCTGGGCCTGAAGGGCTGCACGGCCTTCCGCGCCATGCGGGAGGCCGTGCTCCGGGAGGTCGGGGGGACCTGCCTCGCCCCCTAGCCGCCGTCCCTGCGGACCAGATGCACGGTCGAGGCCTGCGGGCCCTTTTCGCCCTGTTCCTCGGCGTAGCGCACGATCGAGCCCAGCTTCAGCTGGTCGAAGCCGCCGTTCAGCACCGAGTTGCGGTGGAAGTAAATCGGCCGCCCGTCCTCGCTCTCGAGCATTCCGAAATCGTCGACGGGACTCAGCTCCGTC
>JAGWSE010000395.1 GCA_028869395.1 Alphaproteobacteria bacterium
TCGCATCTTCTACAACCAGGCGCGGATGAGCGCCGAGGGGATCAGCCAGATCGCCTGCGTCATGGGATCATGCACGGCCGGCGGCGCCTACGTGCCGGCGATGAGCGACGAGACCGTCATCGTCAAAGGCCAGGGGACGATCTTCCTGGGCGGCCCGCCGCTGGTGAAGGCCGCGACCGGCGAGGTGATCACGGCCGAGGAATTGGGCGGCGCAGACACCCATGGGCGCCGCTCCGGCGTGGTGGACCACGTGGCCAACGACGACGAGCACGCGCTCTCCATCGTGCGCTCGATCGTCGCCAACCTGAACACGGTCAAGCGGGTGGACCTCGACCTCGCCGAGCCCGAGGCGCCCGCCTACGACCCCGAGGAGCTCTACGGCATCGTGCCCCCCGACGTGCGCGCGCCTTACGAGGTGCGCGAGGTGATCGCCCGCATTGTCGACGGCTCGAAGCTGCACGAGTTCAAGCCGCTCTACGGGACGACGCTGGTCACCGGCTTCGCGCGCATCTGGGGTTATCCGGTGGCCATCCTGGCCAACAACGGCGTGCTGTTCTCGGAGAGCGCGCTGAAGGGCGCTCACTTCATCGAGCTCGCCTGCCAACGGAAGATCCCGCTGATATTCCTGCAGAACATCTCGGGCTTCATGGTCGGCGGGAAGTACGAGGCCGGCGGCATCGCCAAGGACGGCGCCAAGCTGGTGACGGCCGTCGCCTCGGCCAACGTACCGAAGTTCACGGTGCTGATCGGCGGCTCGTTCGGGGCCGGCAACTACGGCATGTGCGGACGGGCCTATTCGCCGAGGTTCCTGTGGACCTGGCCCAATTCGCGGATTTCCGTCATGGGGGGCGAACAGGCCGCCAGCGTCCTGGCCACCGTGCACCGCGACGCGGAGACCTGGACGCCGGACGAGGCCGAGGCCTTCAAGGCTCCGATCCGTCAGAAGTACGAGGACGAGGGCAACCCCTACTTCGCCACCGCCAGACTGTGGGACGATGGCGTCATCGACCCCGCCCAGACCCGCGACGTGCTGGGCCTCTCGCTCGCCGCGGCGCTGAATGCGCCGATCCCCGACACCCGCTTCGGCGTCTTCAGGATGTGATGCGATGGTGGCCCGCGAACTGGAATTGTTGGGCGTCGGAGCCCTGGGCGGCCTGCTCAAGCGCAAGGCGAGGCACGCGCCCGAGCCCGGCACGCCCTGCGCCAATTGCGGCGCCGCACTGCAGGGACCCTTCTGTCATGCCTGTGGTCAGTCCGCGGACGATCACCACCGATCGCTGCCGCACCTCGCCTGGGAGGGGATCGAGGGGCTCACACACCTGGACGGCCGCCTGGCCCAGACCATCCCGGCGCTGTTCCTCCACCCAGGCAAGCTCGCCCGCGACCACTTCGAGGGCCGCCGGCAGCGGCACGTGCCGCCGTTCCGGCTGTTCCTGGTCGCCCTTCTGATCTTCATGTTCGTGCTGGAGGCCCTGTTCCACGGGGGCGTGAGGCAGGCTGAAGCTCACGGCCAGACGGTCAGCATCAAACACGCCGGCGGCGGCACGACACGCGTGGTGGTCCTCACGCCCGAGCAGGCCAGGAACCTGCACATGAGCTTTGGCGCGGTCGCTTCCGACAAGCCGCTCGTGGTCACCAAGGACGGCAAGACGATCGACTTCGCGGACCAGAGGGCGGTGAACGCCGCCCTGGCCGCCGACACTCCGCACACGGGCCAGGAAGCCGCCCGCAACGACGCCGTGAAGGGCTGGCTGAAGCCGAGGCTCCAGCGGGCGATCGAGAACAAGGACTATTACGCGATGGTGCTCTTCACCTGGGCCCACCGCATGGCGTTCCTGCTGCTGCCGATCCTCGCGGGGTTCCTGGCGCTGGTCTACCTCGGCCGCAAGGGACTCTATTTCTACGACCACCTCATCGTGGCGATGCAGTTCCTGTCGTTTGTGTTCCTCATCTCGGCGCTGGCCTGGGCGCTGCCCGGGCCGATCCGCGGATGGGCGATCCTGGTCGCGTCCATCTGGACGCCGATCAACCTCTTCCA
>JAGWSE010000396.1 GCA_028869395.1 Alphaproteobacteria bacterium
CATGCCCATCGCCTGGACCAGGATGCTGCCCGTCCTGATGCTGGTCTTCTCGAACGTCTTCATGACGTTCGCGTGGTACGGCCAGCTGAAGGTCGAGAACCGGCCGCTCTGGCTGCTCATCGTGAGCAGCTGGGGCATCGCGTTCTTTGAATACTGCCTGGCGGTGCCCGCCAACCGCATCGGACGCGCGGTCTACGACCCGGCCGAACTCAAGGCGATGCAGGAGGTGATCACCCTGTCGGTCTTCGCGGTGTTTTCGGTGCTGTACCTGAAGGAGCCGGTCACACCCAACCACATCGTGGGCTTCGGCTTCATCGCGCTGGGCGCCTACTTCGTCTTCAACGGCCCGTTGTAGGCGCGCGGGAACTCCGCCCCGCCGTGAAGCGGAGCGGAGCTCTGGGCGGTTCAGGCCGCCGCGGCTTGCGCCGGCGCGCCGAGCTTCACGAGGTTCAGTGTCGCGCCGGCCAGCACGAAGGCGACCAGCTGGTAGCTGGCGTTGATCTGCAGCAGGCTGAGCGACATGCCCATGTAGAGATACTCGAGCGACTGCGTCGTCAGGCTGAAGAAGAACCAGGCGGCGACGGAGGTCATCACCGCGGCCCCCAGGCTCGCCGCGCCCACCCGGTTGATCAGCCAGGCGAGCCCTGTCACGCAAACGAAAGTATTCACGACTCCGATCGCCATCAGCAGGTCGCCGTTCGCCGAGGTCACGTCGTGTCCCATCGCCGCCATCCAGGCTCTGCCGAACAACGGCCCGAACCAGAGGTAGCCCAGGATTTCCAGCAATACGGTCGCCACGATGACGGCGACCCAGTTGACGCCTTTCAACATGGAGTTTCTCCCCGATTGAGACGGCGCACTACTCTTGACGACTCAAGGGCCGCCGTCTTCGCCCCAGTTGGAGGGTCGCGCCGATAACGCTGTTTGGCGAGACTTTCTTGCAAGCCCGCCTTTGGCGAACCACTTCAGCCGGCCTATAAGCCCCGGTTTCCGAAAGCCAGCCACGCCTCATGCCCCGCATCCTGATCACCTCGGCCCTGCCGTACATCAATGGGATCAAGCACCTGGGGACGCTTGCGGGCTCGATGCTGCCGGCCGACGTCTATGCGCGGTTCAACCGCTCCCTGGGCCGCGAGACGCTGTACCTCTGCGCCACGGATGAGCACGGCACCACGACGGAGATCGCCGCGGCCGAGGCGGGCCAGGACGTCTCAGACTTCTGCGCCCTGCAACACCGCATCCAGTACGATCTCGGCCGCCGCTTCGGCCTGTCCTGGGATCACTTCGGCCGCTCCTCCGCGCCACAGAACCACCGTCTGACCCAGCGCTTCGCCCAGACGCTGTGGGAGCACGGCTTCCTCGAGGAGCGGGTGACCCAGCAGGTCTATTCGCTGGCCGACAAGCGCTTCCTGCCCGACCGCTACGTGATCGGGACCTGTCCGCACTGCGGCTACCAGGCGGCGCGCGGCGACCAGTGCGAGAATTGCACCCGCGTGCTGGACCCCGCCGACCTCATCAACCCGCGCTCGGCGATCTCCGGCTCGACGGAGATCGAGATCCGCGATTCCAAGCACCTCTTCCTGCGCCAGAGCCTGTTCGCCGGACGCCTGCGGTCATGGATCGAGAGCAAGCGCGGCGAGTGGCCGCTGCTGGTCACCTCGATCGCGCTGAAGTGGCTGGACGAGGGGCTGCAGGACCGCGGCGTCACCCGCGACGTCGCCTGGGGCGTGCCTGTCAACGCCTTCGAATGGGGCCCCAATCCGGAGGGCCGGCGTCCGGACATCCAGGGGCTCGCGGACAAGGTCTTCTATGTCTGGTTCGACGCGCCGATCGAATACATCGGAGTGACCTGGGAGTGGGCGGACGCCCGCGCCGTCGAGGCGGGACGCCGCGGCGCCGAAGACGCCGAATGGGAGCGCTGGTGGCGTCTGCCGCTCGCCGACGACGTCGTCTATTCAGAGTTCATGGGCAAGGACAACGTGCCCTTCCACACCGTCGGCTTCCCGACCACCCTGATGGGCGTCAATGAGCGTCAGGACGGCGAGGGCGGCTGGGTCTCCGCCGAGACGAGGCCCTGGAAGCTGGTCGACCAGCTGAAGGGCTTCAATTACCTCGACTATTACGGCGGCAAGTTCTCCACCTCCCTGAAGCGCGGCGTCTTCATGGATGCGGCCTTGGAGCTTCTGCCCGCGGACTACTGGCGCTGGTGGATCACGGCGAATGCGCCGGAAACCTCGGATGCGACCTTCACCTGGGAGCAGTTCCAGGCGCAGGTGAACGCCGACCTCGCCGACGTGCTGGGCAATTTCGTCAATCGCATCTGCAAGTTCACCGAGAGCCGCTTCGAGGGCCGCGCGCCGGACGGCGGCGAGCCGGGCGAGCTCGAGCAGCGGCTGGCCCGCGACGTGGCGGCCAAGCTTGCCGAGCTCACCGAGCTCATGGAGGCGCGCGAGTTCCGCAAGAGCACGACAGCGCTTCGCCAGCTCTGGGTGCTCGGCAACCAGTACCTCACCGAGGCGGCGCCCTGGACGGCGATCAAGACCGATCCGGCGCGGGCGGCCGTGGCTGTGCGCACGGGGCTCAATCTCGTGGCCCTGTTCGCCAAGGTGTCGGAGCCCTTCATACCCTTCGCGGCCGAGAAGATCGCGACGGCCGTGGGTGAGCCATTCCCCGGCCGCTGGCCCGAACCCGACGAGGCGCTCTCGGCCTTGGAGCCGGGCCGCCCGATCGCCGCGCCCGACGTGCTGTTCCGCAAGGTCGAGGACGCCCAGGTCGCCGAATGGCTCGCCCGTTTCGGGGGACCCGAAGCCCGGGTCGAGCCGGCGTAGCGGTCCGGCGACCGCCGCCCTGGGGAGGCTCTCGCCGTCAGCTTCCCGTCTTGCGCTCGGTGCGTTCCTTGGGGCCGATGTCGAGCGGCTTGGGCATGACCTTGTTGTAGCGGGCGGTCTGGCCGGTATCGATCACCACGGTTCGCGACCCCTCCCAGATCATGTGGAGGGCGACATAGAGCACGATGACCAGGCCCAGGTAGCCGATCCAGCGGGTGCGGTGGAGCAGCCGCGCGATCCAGCTCGCCGCCACGCCCATCAGGGTGATCGACAGCAGCAGGCCGATGACCAGCACCAGCGGATGCTCCCGCGCGGCGCCGGCCACCGCCAGCATGTTGTCCAGCGACATGGTCAGGTCGGCGACGAGAATCTGGAACAGCGCCTGCCGCATCGAGCGTGGCCGCTGGGCCGGCGCCACCGCTCCGGCGAACTCAGGCTGGGCCGCGGCCTGCAGGGCGGCTTGCCCCGCCTGGTCCTCGGCGCGGCTCTGGGCGCGCAGCTCGCGCCACATCTTCCAGCAGACCCACAGCAGCAGCAGTCCGCCGGCCAGCAGCAGGCCGACCAGCTGCAGCAGTTCGGTCGCGATGAGGGCCAGGCCGATCCGCATGACCACCGCGCCGGCCAGGCCGAACATGATGGCGCGCCGGCGTTGTTCGGGCGCGAGGTTCCCGGCCACCACGCCGACCGCCACGGCGTTGTCGCCGGCCAGGGCGATGTCGATCAGCAGCACCTGGAAGAAGGCGCTGGCGGCGTCGGGATCGATCGCGGCGATCAGGGGCAGGGCCATGGCCTCGCCCGCCTACCTTGGCTTTGAGGCTTCATAAAGGGCGACCGCCGCGGCCGCGGCGACGTTCAGGCTCTCGAACCCGCCGGGCATCGGGATCCTGGCGAGCGTCTCGCAATGCTCGGAAACCAGTCGTCTCAGGCCTTCGCCTTCCGAGCCAAGCACCAGCACCGTGGGCCGCCCGTCCAGCGCCTCGGCGAGCGGGGTTTCCGCCGCTCCCGTCAGGCCGACGGCCCGCCAGCCGGCGTCGGCGAGCGTCTCGAGCGCACGCGACAGGTTGGTCACCCGCGCGATCGGCGCCTGCTCGACGGCCCCCGCGGCGGCCTTGGCGAGCGCGCCGGTGACGCGCGGCGCATGGCGGTCCTGCAGGACGACCCCGACCGCCCCGAAGGCCGCGGCCGAACGCAGGATGGCCCCCACGTTCTGCGGGTCGGTCACCTGGTCCAGCATCAGCAGCACCGCCCCGGGGCGAGCCTCGAAATCCTCCAGGACCGCGGCCTCGAGCGCGCCCGGCCGCATGGCCACGCCCTGGTGGACGGCGCCTTGCGGAAGGTTCTGGGCGATCAGGGCGGCGTCGGCGATCTCCAACGCCTTGGAGCGGCCGAATCGGGCCTCGATCTGGCGCGCCCGCTCAGGCGTCGCCAACAGTCGAAGCGGGGGTTCGCGCCGGGGATTTCCGAGCGCCGCCTCCACCGCATGCCAGCCCCAGATCCACTCGCCGGAATCCTTCGCGCCGGAGGCCTCCGGGCGCCTGTGGAAGCGCTTCTGGCCATGGCCTTTTCCGCCCTTTCGGGCGTCGTTGCGTTCGTGGGTCGAGGCCACTATAAGACGCGCTCCAAATTGGGGCCCCGGACGGGGATTTCCCGGTCAGGACCAAGCGTTCGGCGGCCTTTAAGCCCTGTCGCTCCGCGCCGTGGAAGTGTTTTGTTCGAGGCGCCGCTGAGGCCCGCGCGCGAGGGGGAATGTCCCGAGCGGCAAAGGGGGCGGACTGTAAATCCGCTGGCGTACGCCTTCGTAGGTTCGAGTCCTACTTCCCCCACCACGCGCGGACGAGCAAGGAGACCGGGCGAGCCCCGCAACGGATGGCGGGTATAGCACAATGGTAGTGCAGCAGCCTTCCAAGCTGAGGATGCGGGTTCGATTCCCGCTACCCGCTCC